>JBEPXV010000080.1:0-7380 GCA_041641695.1 Gammaproteobacteria bacterium
ACCGCGCACCCGGTTTCCCCCAGGCTGGCGCTCGCCAATGCCACGAACAGCCGCTTTCACGTCTTCGGCATAGACTGGGAGGACGCCAGCGGCACGCGCAACGGTCACTTCGCGCCTTTCGCCTGGGCGGGCTAGACGGCCGGTGATCCCATGATCACCACTGCGGTCGGATACCGGTTGCCCCGGCGCGAAAGGATAATTGCGCTCGCCAGCCTGCTCGGGGTCGCCACGCTGGCGTGGTACTACCTGTGGCGCGAGGTCTCGGGCATGGCCACCATGCCCGGGAACGACATCATGGCGATGGCGGAGGCGCCGCGGGTCTGGAGCCTCGAATGGCTAGCGCTGACTTTCATCATGTGGACCATCATGATGGCCGGCATGATGCTGCCGAGCGCCTCGCCGGCGATCCTTCTCTATGGGGCCATGGCCCGTGGCAACCGCGGGCCGGGCTCGACGCTGCCCTCGGTCTGGCTGTTCGCGTCGGGATACCTGGCGGTGTGGGCCGGGTTCAGCCTGGTGGTCACGGTGCTGCAGGCGGCCCTGCAGGCGGGCGGCCTGGTCAGCGCAATGATGGTGTCGAGCAGCACCTGGCTGACGGCGTCGCTGCTTCTGGTCGCCGGCGTCTATCAGTGGCTGCCGGCCAAGGATGCCTGCCTGGAGAAGTGCCGCGACCCGCTGCAGTTCTTCCTGTTTCGCTGGCGGCCGGGAGCGGCCGGCGCTTTCCGGATGGGCATCGAGCACGGCGCTTTCTGCACGGGCTGCTGCTGGGCGTTGATGCTGCTGCTGTTTCTGGCGGGCGTCATGAACCTGATGTGGGTGGCGCTGATCGCCGGCTTCGTGCTGGTCGAGAAGCTGCTGCCGGCGGGACGCTGGACCGGGCGGCTGGTCGGGCTCGCCATGATCGCGGCCGGCGGCGTCATAATCGTCTCGCGCACCCCTGCATTCATGTGATACGGCCACGGCGCCTGCGGCCGCGTGTCGGTGCCCGGCCCGCGCGCCGCGCCGCGGTGAAACCCAACATTACGGCCGGTGTGGTTTTGTCACCCGATCATGACAATGCGCCCCGGTACCGTTACCATCGGGTTTCATTAACGCGGGTAATCACACAGGTGTACTTTGGATCAATCGCAGATTGAATCGCAGGTTGAAGAGGCGTTGAAGCAGATCGAGGACCCGCACACCGGGCGCGATCTGGTTTCCGCAAAAAGTGTCCAGAACATCTCCGTGGACGGGAGTGCCGTATCGGTGGAGATTGTCCTCGGCTATCCGGCGCGGAGCTGGACCGACGAGCTGGCCGCCACCGTGCGCGCCGAGCTGGAACGACTGGAAGGAGTCGAGTCCGTGACGGTCAGGGTCGACTGGAAGATCCTCTCCCACACCGTCCAGAAAGGCGTCAAGCCCCTGGAAGGGGTCAAGAACATGATTGCCGTGGCCTCCGGCAAGGGCGGTGTCGGCAAATCCACCGTGGCCGTGAACCTGGCACTCGCGCTGTCGGCCGAAGGCGCCAAGGTCGGCGTGTTGGATGCCGATATCTACGGCCCGAGCCAGCCGCGTATGCTGGGCATTACCGGCAAGCCGGAGTCCAAGGACGGCAAGTCCATGGAGCCGTTGACGGCCTACGGGCTGCAGGCCATGTCGATCGGTTTCCTGATCGACGAGGAAACCCCAATGATCTGGCGCGGCCCCATGGTCACCCAGGCCCTGGAGCAGATGCTCAAGGACACCCACTGGAGTGATCTCGACTACCTGGTCATCGACCTGCCGCCGGGCACCGGCGACACCCAGCTGACCCTGGCCCAGCGCGTGCCGGTCACCGGCGCGGTGATCGTCACCACCCCGCAGGACATCGCCCTGCTGGATGCGCGCAAGGCGTACCGGATGTTCGAGAAGGTGGAGATTCCGGTGCTGGGGGTGGTGGAGAATATGAGCACCCACATCTGCAGCCAGTGCGGCCACGAGGAGCACATCTTCGGCGAGGGCGGCGGACGGAGCATGGCGAGCCAGTATGACGTGGCCTACCTCGGCGAGCTGCCGCTGGACATGCAGATCCGTATCGACGCGGACGGCGGCAAGCCGTCGGTGATCTCCGACCCCGACGGGCGAGTCGCCCAGAGCTACAAGGCCATCTCCCGCCGGGTCGCGGCGGCCATCGCCACGCGCAAGAAGGACTACAGCGCGAAGTTCCCCTCCATCGTGGTCGAGAACAGCTAGGCCGACGGGCCGGCACGCCGGATGTCCGGAAACACCTTCGGAACCCTGTTCACCGTTGCCGGCTTCGGTGAAAGCCACGGCGCGGCCATGGGATGCGTCGTGGACGGCTGCCCTCCCGGCCTGCCGCTGAGCGAGGCGGATGTTCAACATGAACTCGATCGCCGGCGTCCGGGCACGTCGAAGTACACGACCCAGCGCCGCGAGCCGGACCGGGTGGCGATCCTGTCCGGGGTGTTCGAGGGCGTGACCACCGGAACGCCGATCGGGATGGTGATCCATAACGAGGATCATCGCTCGAGCGACTACTCGAAGATCAAGGACACGTTCCGCCCCGGGCATGCCGACTATGTCTACGAGCGCAAGTACGGAATCCGCGATTACCGGGGCGGCGGGCGGGCCTCGGCGCGGGAGACCGCCATGCGGGTCGCCGCCGGCGCCATCGCCCGCAAGTATCTCGCCGAGCGGCTCGGTATCCGCATTCGGGGCTACCTGGCCGCCATGGGGGATATCACCATCGAGGCGTTGGACTGGGACGAGATCGACAACAATCCCTTCTTCTGCCCGGATGCGGCCAAGGTGCCGCTGATGGAAAAGCGGATCGAGGCGCTCCGGCGCGACGGGAACTCGGTCGGGGCGCGAATCAATGTCGTGGCGCAGGGCGCGCCGGCCGGCCTGGGAGAGCCGGTGTTCGACCGGCTGGACGCCGAGATCGGCCGGGCGATGTTGAGCATCAATGCCGTGAAGGGAGTGGAAATCGGCGACGGCTTCGAGAGCGTCGTCCAGCATGGCAGCGAGCATCGCGACGAGATGACGCCGCAGGGCTTTTTGTCCAACCATGCCGGCGGGGTGCTGGGAGGCATTTCCACGGGCCAGGATATCCGGGTGAGCATCGCCCTCAAACCCACGTCCAGCATCCGCGTGCCCGGCCGCTCCATCGACCGCCAGGGCAGACCCACGGAAGTGGTGACCACCGGCCGCCACGACCCCTGCGTAGGGGTGCGGGCGACGCCCATCGCCGAGGCCATGCTGGCGCTGGTGCTGATGGACCATGTTCTGCGGCACCGGGCCCAGAACGCGGACGTTGAATCCGCCGTGCCGGTGATACCGGGCGGTAGCGAATGAATCGCCGCTACTCTGGTTCCGGGGCCGCGCGGGTGCAGTCTATGCCGAAGTCCGGACGAAGGCGTCGGGCGTCGTTCCCGGTTCAGTTATTACTCTCGCCAAGAACGCCAAGCACGCAAAGGAAATAGAAATTCATTCGTTCCGGGGCGGCGCGGCTGCAGTCTGCGCCGCAGTCCGGGCGAAGACGCCGGGCGCCTTTTCCGGTTCAGTTATTGCTCTCGCCAGGACCGCCAAGCACGCAAATGAATCGATAATTCATCAGTTCTCAGCGGACTTGGCGCTCTTGGCGAGATGATCTAAAGACCCAATCAACAAAGAATCATGCCTTACTGGCGCTTGTCGGCGTTCTACTTCTTCTATTTCGCGGTGCTGGGCGTGCTGGTGCCGTACTGGGGTCTGTACCTGAAGGACCTGGGCTTCGGGCCGGGGCATATCGGCGTGCTGATGGCCATCCCGCTGGCCACCAAGATCGTGGCCCCGAATATCTGGGGCTGGCTCGCCGATACCGTGGCCCGCGGCCGGTCGCTGCTGCCGCTGGCGGCCGCGCTGGCCCTGGTGATCTTTACGTCGCTTTTCGCCTTCGAGTCGTTCCTGTGGATCGCGCTCGCCATGGTGGGCTTCAGCTTTTTCTGGAACGCGACTCTGCCCAGCATGGAGGCCATCACGCTCAATTTTCTGGGCGAGCGGTGGCATCGCTACGGTGTCGTCCGCTTGTGGGGCTCGGTGGGCTTTATCGTGGTGGTGGGGAGCATGGGCTGGATCATCGACGGCCATGGGACGTCCATGGTGCTGCCGGCCATCAGCCTGCTGCTGGCCGGGATGTGGGTGTCGGTGGTCAGCGTGCCGGGGATCGGCGCGGCGGATGCGGGCCGTGACGGGTCCGGGATCGAGCGGCACCCGGCGCTGCAACCGCACGTGATCGCGTTCCTGCTGTGCTGCATGTTGATGCAGGCGGCCCACGCGCCGTTTTATGCCTTCTTTACGCTGTACCTGGAGGAATTCGGGTATAACAAGACGCTGATCGGCGGGCTCTGGGCGCTGGGCGTGGTCGCCGAAATCGCGGTGTTCATGTTCATGCACCGGTTGTTCGGCGTGTTCCGCATCGCGACCCTGCTGCAGCTCAGTTTCGCAGCGACGGTGGTGCGCTGGCTGCTGGTGGCGGCGTTCCCGGAGTTTGTCTCCGTGATGGTGTTGTCACAGCTGCTTCACGCAGTCACGTTCGGCGTGTATCACGCTTCCGCCATCCAGCTCATTCACCGGCTGTTCAGGGCCGGTCACCAGCACCGCGGGCAGGCTTTGTACTCGAGCGTTAGCTTCGGCGTCGGCGGATCGCTTGGCAGCCTGTACAGCGGCTACCTCTGGGAGCAGGCCGGGCCTGCCTCCATATACGTGGCCGCAGCCGCCGCGGCCACGGTCTCGGCGCTGGTGACGTGGTTCTACGTGCGCCCGGCAGTGGGGGCGCTGGAAGGGTAGTGCAGGACCACCGCGCGGTCTCCGGCCCCGGCGTCCGGCTCATTGTCGTTTTCCGGGGGCGGCGCGGGGGCGAATACGGCGCGCGAGGCCCAGCCCAGGTCCTCGAGCAGATTGATCTGATCGATATCGGTATCGCCGGCCGCAATCAGCCGGCCCCGGATTCCGCCCAGGGAGTTGAATACGGTTTCCGCGCGGACCTCGGCGTCCAGGTGGCTGCAGCGGCTGGCGCGGTAAATGGACCGCACCACCTCCCGGATCAGCTCGTAGTGGACCGCGTCGCCGTCCAGGAGATCGTTGATATCGGCGGCGTCGGGGTTGATCGGCAGCTGATGATGGCCGACGAGCTCCGCCAGCCGGGTCATCAAGACCCGGTACTGCATGCTCTGGCACTCGTTAAAAGTCTCGGTGTCGTTCATCGAACAATCAGGTTCAAAATCAGGACCATGTGATACGATAGGTTTCACGCCGCTCCAGGCCGATTCGCGCTCATCATCAAGTATCTACTATGGCTGGAAAAACTCTGTATGACAAACTCTGGGATGCCCACGTCGTTCATGAGGACAGCGACGGCAACTGCCTGATCTATATAGACCGGCATCTCGTTCACGAGGTGACCTCGCCGCAGGCGTTCGAGGGCCTGCGCCTCGCCGGCCGGACCCCGTGGCGGCTGGACGCGAACATCGCGGTCGCCGACCACAACGTGCCGACCACCGACCGGGCGGCGGGTATAGCCGATCCCGTCTCCAGGCTCCAGGTGGAGACGCTGGACGAGAACTGCGCCCGCTACGGTATCACCGAGTTCAACATGAACGACGTCCGCCAGGGTATTGTGCACGTCATCGGGCCGGAGCAGGGGCTCACCCTGCCGGGTATGACCATCGTGTGCGGGGACTCCCACACCTCCACGCACGGGGCGCTGGCGACCCTGGCGTTCGGCATCGGCACCTCGGAGGTGGAGCATGCCCTGGCCACCCAGTGCTTGTGGCAGAAGAAGTCCCGCAACATGCGCATCAACATCCACGGGCCGCTGCCGGAGGGCGTTACCCCGAAGGATGTCGCCCTGTCGATTATCGGCCGCATCGGCACGGCGGGCGGCACGGGTCACGCGATCGAGTACGCCGGCCAGGCGATCCAGGACATGTCCATCGAGGGACGGATGACGTTGTGCAATATGACCATCGAGGCCGGTGCCCGGGCGGGCATGGTGGCTTGTGACGACAAGACCATAGAGTATCTCCACGGCCGGCCGTTCGCGCCCAAGGGGGAGATGTGGGAGCGTGCGGTGGACGCCTGGTCGGATCTCAAGAGCGATCCCGACGCCCGCTTCGACAGCGTGATCGACATTGACGCTGCCGGGCTCGAGCCCCACGTCACCTGGGGAACCTCCCCGGAGATGACCGCGCCTCTGTCGGGGCAGGTTCCTGATCCTGACTCGCTGGACGATCCGGCGCGGCGGGACGGCTACCGGCGGGCGCTGGAGTATATGGACCTGAAGCCGGGCACGCCGATCTCCGACATCAGGCTGAACAAGATATTCATCGGGTCGTGTACCAATTCCCGAATCGAAGACCTGCGGGCCGCCGCGGCGGTCGTGAAGGGCCGCAGAATCTCCAGCGACCTGACACTGGCCTTGGTGGTGCCCGGTTCCGGTCTGGTCAAAAAGCAGGCGGAGGACGAGGGGCTCCACGAGGTGTTTCTCTCCGCGGGATTCGAGTGGCGCGAGCCGGGCTGCTCCATGTGCCTGGCGATGAACGCGGACCGCCTGGAGCCCGGCGAGCGCTGTGCCGCCACCTCCAACCGCAACTTCGAGGGCCGCCAGGGCCGCGGCGGGCGCACCCATCTGGTATCACCGGCCACCGCGGCCGCGGCGGCGGTGGCCGGGCGGCTGGTGGACGCGAGGACCCTGCAATGATCAAGCCGTTCGAAACCCTTGCGGGACTGGTCGTGCCTCTGGACCGCGCCAACGTGGACACCGATCAGATCATTCCCAAGCAGTACCTGAAGTCCATCAAGCGGACCGGGTTCGGCGTTAACCTGTTTGACGACTGGCGCTACCTGGACCCCGGGGAGCCCGGCCAGGATCACAGCAAGCGGCGGCTCAATCCGGACTTCGTCCTGAACCAGCCGCGCTACCAGGGCGCCGAGATCCTGCTGGCGGGCGAGAATTTCGGGTGCGGCTCCTCGCGGGAGCACGCCCCCTGGGCATTGGGCGACTACGGCATCCGTGTGGTGATCGCACCGAGCTTTGCCGATATCTTCTACAGCAATTGTCTGAAGAACGGACTGCTGCCCGTGGTGCTGGACAATGAGACCGTGGAAGCCCTGTTTCGTGATTGCGAGGCGCAGCCGGGCTACCGGCTCACCGTCGATCTGAACGCGCAGGTTGTCACCACCGACGACGGGCGCTCGCACCGGTTCGAGATCGACCCGGAAAGCAAGCACCGGCTCCTGAACGGTCTCGACGACATCGGCCTTACCCTGGCGATGGCGGACCGGGTACGGGAATACGAACAGAAGGCCCGGCAGCGCAGCCCGTGGTTGTTTTAGTGCACTAGGGAGCTGGAACGGATCCGC
>JBEPXV010000081.1:0-7294 GCA_041641695.1 Gammaproteobacteria bacterium
ACCGGCGCGCGGGTCAGCGTCGCCGTGCCGGTTCGGAGCATCCCCAAGACCACCAGCGGCAAGCTGCAGCGCTTCGCCCTGCAGGACGCTTTTCAGCGCGGCGAGCACGGTGATGCGGCGGTCCGGCTTGCCGAGTCCCGGGAGGCGGGACCGACACAGGCAGCCGGCGGCCCCGACGCCCTGGTGTTCCTGCAGGGACTGTGCGATGAGATGCTGAACGGCGTGAAGGTCGGGCGCCACGACAGCCTGTTCGATATCGGGATCAGCTCTCTGAAGATGATCGAGATCCACGAGCGCATCGAAGAGCGTTATCCCGGCCGCATCGAGGTCACCGACCTGTTCGACTATCCCACCCTGGCGAAGCTGGCCGCCCGCCTGGAAGAGGCCGCCGACAACCCTCGCTGAGACTGGCCGGTTAGTCGCCGGCCCGGTCGTACATCGAGCGCTGCCGCTTCCAGCGCCGGTGCATCCACAGCCAGTCCGCGGGCGCCGCAAGGATCTGCGCCTCCACGGCCCGGACATACGCCGGCATCACCACCCGTTCCGGTCCCTTGTAGGGCGGCTCGGCGATTCTTGTGAACGACACCGTGTAGCGGCCGCGGGCAGTCCGGCGCATGCCGGCGAAATACACCGGGTAGCCGGTGAACCGGGCGATGACCTCCGGCGAAAGGAAGAACCCGGTCTCCTGATTGAGGAACCGGGTCCAGTATATGTCGTCCTTCACGTTGGGCCCCTGGTCGCTCGCCAGGGCGACGATACGCGGCTCGGCCCGGCGCTCCATGATGGATCGGATGACCGAGCGATCGTCGATCAGGCGCCCCCCGAACCGGGTATAGGCCGCGGTCATCACCGCCTCCATCCCCGGATTGCTCACCGGCCGGTAGACGGCCTCCAGGGGCCGGTCGAAACGAAGGCAGGCCGCCAGCAGCATCCACTCGAGGTTGCAGTGATGGGCCAGGGTCAGCAGAACCGGCCGGCCCGAGTGCAGCTCTTCCTCGAGCTGCCCGTCCCCCTCGAACCGGACCCGCCCGAGGAGCTCGGCCTCGCTCATCCTGAGAGAGCGCAGCATCTCCACCACGACATCGGCGTAGTTGCGGTAGACCTGCCGGCCGAGGGCCGTGATCTCGGCTTCGCTCCTGCCGGGAAACGAGCGGGCCAGGTTGGACTCCACGACGTCGCGGCGCACCCGGAAGACCCGGTACACCAGAAAATGAACCACCCCGGCCAGCGGATACAGGACGGCCAGGGGCAGGGTCGACAGGGCGCGGGCAACCAGGGTCAGCAAGGCCAGGGTATTCTCAAGTGGAGATCCGATTCGCCCTTACACCACGGTGCTCAAATGATGTAAGTTCGGTGATGGTTTCAACGCCGGGCAATGTGAATGTTCTCGATCCGGCTCCGAGTATTCTAACGGAATCACGATTCCAGCAAACCGGTTCCCATCCACATGAATGACAATACCCCGAAACGTGGCTTCGCCACCCGAGCCATCCATGCCGGGCAATCACCGGACCCGGTAACGGGCGCGGTGATGACCCCCATCAGCCTGTCTACCACCTACGTGCAGGACAGCCCGGGGGTGCACAAGGGCTACGACTACAGCCGCACAATCAACCCGACCCGCCAGGCCCTGGAGGCCTGCATGGCCGACCTGGAGAACGGCGCGGCCGGCTTCGCCTTCGCTTCCGGGATGGCGGCGACGGCCACGGTGCTGGAGCTCCTCGACAGCGGCAGCCACGTGGTCGCCATGGACGACCTGTACGGCGGCAGCTACCGGTTGTTCGAGAACGTGCGGCGCCGCTCCGCCGGCCTCGAGTTCAGCTTCGTGGACCTGACGGACCTCGACCACCTGGCCTCAGAGCTCAAGCCGAACACCCGGATGATCTGGATGGAAACCCCCAGCAACCCGCTGCTCAAGGTCGTGGACCTCGAAGCCATCGCCGGCTTGGCCAGGGACAAGGGTATTCTCACAGTCTGTGACAGCACCTTCGGCTCGCCCTACGTCCAGCGGCCGCTGGACCTCGGCATCGACATCGTGGTGCACTCCTCGACCAAGTACCTGAACGGCCACTCCGACGTGGTGGGCGGCATCGCGGTGGTCGGCGACGACCCGGAGATCATCCGGCAGATGGGTTTTCTGCAGAACTCCATCGGCTCGGTGCCGAGCCCGTTCGATGCGTTCCTGGTGCTGCGCAGCCTCAAGACCCTGCCGCTGCGCATGCAGCGGCACTGCGACAACGCGCGGCGGGTCGCCGAGCATCTGGACGGGCACCCCAACGTGGCGCGGGTGCACTACCCGGGCCTGGCCGGCCATCCGCAGCACGCCGTGGCGCGCCGCCAGATGAGCGGATTCGGCGGCATGGTGACCTTCGTCATCGACGGCGACCTGAACGACGCCCGGCGCTTTCTCGAGCGCTGCGATATCATGAGCCTTGCCGAGAGCCTGGGCGGCGTGGAGACCCTGATCGAGCACCCGGCCCTCATGACCCACGCGTCTCTTCCCGCGGAAGTGCGCCGGAAGCTCGGCATCGACGACACCCTGATCCGCCTGTCCGTCGGCGTCGAGGACATGGCGGACCTCCTCAACGAGCTGGACCACGCCCTGGAGCGATAACCGGGGAGACTCCGGCCGCATCACGCAACCGTCGACGAACGATATCCATGGAGCCGCGCAAGAAACACCGCATCGAGACCAACAAGCTCGCCAAGCGCCTGCGGCGGAATGTCGGCCGGGCCATCGGCGACTTCAACATGATCGAACCGGGCGACCGCGTGCTGGTGTGCGTATCCGGCGGCAAGGACTCCCACGCCATGGCCGACATTCTCTGGGACCTGAAGCGCCGGGCGCCGGTCGAGTTCGAAATGACTGCGTTCAACCTGGACCAGAAGCAGCCCGGCTTCCCGGAGCACGTGCTGCCGGATTACTATGCCGGGCGCGGCATCCCCTTCGAGGTCGCGGCGCAGGATACCTACAGCGTGGTGACCGACGTGATCCCGGAAGGCCGGACCATGTGCGGGCTGTGCTCGCGGCTGCGCCGGGGCATCGTCTACTCCCACGCCCGCCGCCACGGCTATACCAAGATCGCCCTGGGCCACCACCGGGAGGATATCCTGGAGACGCTGCTGATGAACATGTTCCACGGCGGGACGCTCAAAACCATGCCGCCCAAGCTGATCAGCGACGACGGCGACAACATCGTCATCCGCCCGCTGGCGTACTGCCGCGAGCGGGACCTGGCCCGCTACGCCGAAGCCCGCGGCTTTCCCATCATCCCCTGCAACCTGTGCGGCAGCCAGGACAACATGGAGCGGGTCAAGACCAAGGAGCTGCTGGCGGGCTGGGAAAAGCAGTTCCCCGGCCGCATCGAGAACATGATGCGCAGCCTGCAGAACGTCGCGCCCTCCCATCTCCTGGACGCCGGCCTGTACGACTTCGACGAGTTCCGGGTCAAAAATGCGGACAAGACGCCGCCGGAAGACAACGCCGGGCAGGATGTGATTCACTTCTTTGATCGACGTCCCGCCCGCAGCGGTTGATGTCCCTGGTTATTCGTTGGCGGGCTCGACGCTGGCCTGGGAGGGCCCTGGGGTGAACCGGCAGGCCGGCGCGCTTCGCGGTTACAGCACCGGCTCCGGCCGGCTCGTCGACGGCCCGTGGCCGCGCCGGTAGACCATAATCGTGCGCCTGAACCGGATCACGACGGTGCCATCCTGGTTGTAGCCGATGGTCTCCACCGTGACGATCCCGACCTCGGGGCGGGACTGCGACTCCCGGGTTTCCAGGACCTCGGAGCGCGAGTAGATGGTGTCGCCCTCGAACACCGGGTTGGGCAGCCGTATTTCGTCCCAGCCCAGGTTGGCGAATACGTTCTGCGACACATCGGTGACGCTCTGCCCGGTCACCAGCGCCACCGTGAACGTGGAATCCACCAGCGGTCGGCCGAATGCCGTCTGCGCCGAATAATGGTGGTCAAAGTGGATGGGCGCGCTGTTCTGGGTGAGCAGGGAGAACCACATGTTGTCCACCGTGGTGACCGTCCGCCCGAGCGGGTGCTCGTAGACGTCCCCGGTCTCGAAATCCTCGAAGAAGCGCCCCCGCCAACCCGGCTTGACCGGCATCAATCAATCCCCTCGGCAAGGATCATCTGCGTCACCGCGGATCGCTGGCGCAGCGACTTCGGCTCGGCATACTCGCTCGACGACCACCAGGCGCGGGCGTCATCGGCGGACGGGAATTCCAGCACCACCAGGCGCGGGGGATTCCAGTCGCCCTCGAGCAGCTCGGTCCTGCCGCCGCGCACCAGGAACCGGCCGCCATACTTTTCCAGCGTCGGCTGGACCTGTGACCTGTACGTCTCGTACAGCTCGGCGTCGTGCACCTTCACCTCGGCAATAATGTACGCGCTCATAGTTCACCTCGCAGTCTGTCGGCGGCGCAGTTGAACCCGCGCCGTTAAGGGTTGTCACGTATGTCATTGAGCGACAATGCTAGGATAAGCGGTATAGAAATACCATGCACCGTCCACCGGCCGCGGTGGGCAACCATTACCGGACCGCAGCATTCATGATCGATCTTTACACCTGGACCACGCCGAACGGCCGCAAAGTCTCCATCATGCTCGAGGAGATCGGCCTGCCCTACCAGGTCTTCCCCGTGGATATCGGTGAAGGCGAGCAGCATGACCCGGAATTCCTGAAAATCAGCCCGAACAACAAGATTCCCGCCATCGTCGACCACGACAACAACGACTTCCACTTGATGGAATCCGGCGCCATCCTCATGTACCTGGCGGACAGGACCGGCATGTTTCTGCCACCGTCGGGCGAGGCCTACTGGCGCGTCATTGAGTGGCTGATGTTCCAGATGGGCAATGTGGGGCCGTTCCTGGGCCAGACCCATCACTTCGTCAAATTCAACCCGGACAAGAGCGAGTATGCCAGGGAGCGGTATCTCAAGGAGAACCGGCGCCTGTACAAGGTGCTCGATACCCGACTCGGAGACAACGAGTACCTGGCCGGCGACTACTCCATCGCTGACATCGCCACCTGGCCCTGGATATCCCGCTACGAGTGGCAGACCATGAACATGGACGACTATCCCAATCTGAAGCGCTGGTACCTGAACATCGCGCAGCGACCCGCCGTGGTCCGCGGTTATCATGTGCCGCGCAAGGTACAGGAGCTGCCGCTGCCCTGAACGCGGCGCGGCTCCGGAGGCTCCGCTCATGCACCGCCTGTCTGAAATGCACCTGCTGCAAGGCGTGGACGACCGGTCCCTGGATCTCATCGCGGAGACCGGCGAAATTCTCGAGGTCCCCGCAGGCCAGCGGGTCATAGAGGAAGGCGCCGTCCCCGAACGGCTGGTGATGGTGCTCTCGGGGAAGCTGGGTGTTTTCGTTCCCGATCCCGCGAACCGCTCCCAGGGAAGAAGACTGGCATCCATCAAGCCGGGCGACAGCTGCGGCGAGTACGGCTTCATCGACCGGCGACCGGCGTCCGCAAGCGTCAAGGCTGTGGAGGATTCGGAGATATTCGTTATTGCGAACGACGTCTTCAACGAGCTGATGCACGCCAATCACGACCTGGAGCGCATCATCTACCGCAATCTACTGGGAACGCTGGTCAGCCGGCTGCGCGCCAGCAATGTCGTGATCGACATGCTGCGTTCACCGCCGGATTGATGCCGGCCGCCAGCGGGCGGTCAGAACGTGCCCGGATAGGCCCCGCCGTCGATCAGGACATTCTGCCCCGTGATATAGCCGGCATGTCCGCTGCACAGGAACGCGCAGGTCCTGCCGAACTCCGCGGGGTCGCCGAAGCGTCCCGCGGGCGTGGCCTCGCGCCGGGCGTCGCGGACTTCGTCCAGGGACCGGCCCTCCCTGTCCGCCACCGCCGTGAAGTTGCTGTTCAGCCTGTCGGTGTCGAACATTCCGGGGAGCAGATTGTTGATGGTGACGTTGTGCCTGACCGTCTCCCGGGCGATGCCGGCCACGAAGCCCGTCAGACCGCTACGGGCACCGTTGGACAGCCCCAGTACGCTGATGGGGGCCTTCACCGCGGAAGACGTGATATTCACGATGCGGCCGAACTCGCGCTCCATCATCCCGTCCACCGTCGCCTTGATGAGCTCGATGGGGGTGAGCATATTGGCCTCCACGGCGGCAATCCAGTCCTCGCGGCCCCAGTCTCGAAAATCCCCCGGCGGCGGCCCGCCCGCGTTGTTCACCAGGATATCCGGCGCCGGGCAGCGCGCCAGCACCGCTTCCCGGCCGCCTTCGGTGGTGATGTCGGCCGCCACCGCATCCACCTCCACACCATGGTCCCGCCGCAATTGCTCCGCGACCTGCTCGAGCGCCTCGGCGCCGCGCGCGTTGATGACCAGGCTCACGCCCTCGGCGGCGAGCGCCTCGGCGCAGCCGCGCCCGAGACCCTTGCTGGCGGCGCAGACAATCGCCCGGCGGCCGTTCAGTTGTAAATCCATCGTTGCTCCAGACTGCGGGTATTGGACAGGCCCTGATTGTAGCACCCGGAATTCACCAGCTCGCTGCTACAATCCCCGGCCCGACACAGCCGATCGTAATGACCTTCATGCAGTTTCGGGGGTACACCCCGGCGGTATGCCGTCGCCGATCGATACGGAGCCCATAAACACGTGGCAATACAAGAGTCAGTCGCCGATCACCGGGAAATTCTCGACCGCGCCTACGGATACCTGGCCAACGAAGAGGACGCCCGGGTCTGCAAGGACATACCGGACGAGGCCTGCCGGGTTGTCCCGGAAAACTTCTTCCGCCACCTGGGCACCAACGTTCTGACCCGGCTGGGCGACGCCGTCATCAATCCCAAGACCGTGCTGGCGTGGCTGGTACCGCTGCTGCAGGCCCCGGATTTCGTGCTCTCCCTGCTGGTGCCGATCCGGGAGTCCGGCTCGCTGCTGCCGCAGCTGCTCATTGCCCAGAGGATCCGCCGGCTGGCCCTGCGCAAGTGGAGCTGGGTGACGGGCGCCGCCGGTCAGGGCATCAGTGCGCTGGGCATGGCGGCGGTGGTGTTCTTGCTGAGCGGCTGGAAAGCCGGCCTGGCGCTGCTTGCCCTGCTGACGATATTTTCACTGTCCCGCGGCATCTGTTCCGTGGCCGCCAAGGATGTCATCGGCAAGACCGTCCCGAAGACCCGCCGCGGGCGCCTCAACGGCCTGTCCTCCACCCTTTCCGGACTGCTGGTGATCGGCCTGGGAGCGATTCTCAGCATTATTCAGGATGACTCGAGCCTGCGCATACTGGCCCTGATAATACTG
>JBEPXV010000082.1:0-7279 GCA_041641695.1 Gammaproteobacteria bacterium
CCAATGCCAAACCTCGCCACCTGACTCAAATCATCACAAGGGCGCCGCCCGCTCCCGCATGATCATGGACCGATGCGTGGGAGACACCACAACCAATCCCTCACCGCGTTCGTCCATCGAATCGAAGCGTCAGGCACCGCTCTTCGCAACGTAAACGGTGCTGGCCGACTCCCCGCCCGTGTATGGATTCTCGAACGTAATGACATGTGAGCGCCGCGAGACGAAAACGTCGTCCAGGGCCTTCTCGAAACCCGGATCCGGCGGGTCGTTGGACCACAGCGCGAACACGCCTCGCGGGCTCAGCTGCCGCAGGATGTTGCGCAGACCCACCGCCTCATAGAACGACCGGCTGCCTTCATCCAGCCAGTGACGCGGCGAGTGATCGATATCCACCAGCACTGCATCGAAGCGACGCCCGGGCGTGCGGTCATCGAAGCCGGTATCCGGCTCCATGACCATCGCGAAGAAATCCCCCTGCACCAGGTGACAGCGCGGATCGTCCATCAGCACCCTGCCCAGAGGCAGCAGGCCGCGGTGATGCCAGTCGATGACGCCCTCCAGGTACTCCACCACGATCAGTGAGCGCACGGACTCGTGCTCCAGAACGGCATTCGCGGTGTAGCCCAGGCCGAGACCCCCGACCACCACGTCCAGATCATCGCCCTCCGCCGCCGCCAGTCCCAGATCCGCCAGCGCCACCTCGCCCTCCGTGAACAAACTGGACATCAGGAACTCTTCCCCGAGCTTGATCTCGAAGATCTCCCGGTTGTCGAGCCGCGGCTCGCTGCGCCGGCGCAGGACCAGCTCACCCATGGGCGTGGGCCGGTAGTCGATCTCTTCGAAATCAAGGCTCAAGGGAAGCGTCCCGAATCTTCAACCAGCGGAAACACAGCGGCGGCCGACCGTCATGCCCGATATAATTTACGGTCTGGCGATGGAGCCGGTCACCCGCTAGTAGCACGGCCCCGGGGTATCGCCGTGACCCAGGTGCGCGTCCACTGCGCTTTCCGGCAGCATCAGGGTCTTCTTGCCCTTGTGGCAGACCGCGACCTTGTTGTCGTGATACGGGCCCGGTCCGTACCCGTAGGTCGCGCATCCCGATCCTATCAACGCAGCAGTGAGCACGGCCGCCAGGGTGCTGCCTCTCGGTAAAACGTTTCTGATGTATCCGGCGCGCATGGTTCGGCCTCCCGGTTGTGAAACCGCCAGTGTATAACTTCCGGGCGCAGCCCGTGCAACTGATGCCGCCGGCGGATGCTCGGCGGGCCGAAGCCGGGGTATCAGTCGCTCGCCACGAGGTGGCGGTAGATCGCGGGCAGGGCCGTGGCCAGCCCGCGGGGCCGGGCGATGATGGTGTAGCCCGAGCGCCCGAAGATCATCGGAAAGTACTGCCGGGCCTCGGCGTCCACGGTCACCCCGAACACGGTCAGGCCCCGGCGCCGGGCCTCGCGTACCGCCATGCGCGTGTCCTCCACCGCGTAGCGCCCCTCGTAGTAATCGGTGTCGTTGGGCTTGCCATCGGTGAGCATCAACAAAAGGCGATGGCGGTTGGGGCGCTCGGCCAGGCGCCCGGCAACGTGCCGGACGGCCGCGCCCATCCGCGTGTACAGCCCCGGCTTCAGGCCGGCGATGCGCCCCTCGATCGCGCCGCTGACCGGCTCGTCGAAATCCTTTATCGTGGTGACCTCCACCCGGTGCCTGCGGCGCGAAGTGAAAGTGAAGATCGCCTGGTCGTCGCCGCAGGCCTCGATGCCATGGGCCAGGACCAGCAGCGCCTCCTTCTCGACATCCAGCACGCGCCGGTCCTCGATCCAGGCCTCGGTCGACAGCGACACGTCCACCAGCACCGCCACCGACAGGTCGCGGGCGCGGTCCAGCCAGGCGGTGTACAGCTTGTCCGAGCCGAAGCCGCCCGCGGCCCGTTCGGTGCGGTCGCGGACCACCGCGTCGAGGTCCAAATCGTCGCCGTCCATCTGCGCCCGGAGCAGCTCGCGCCGGGGGCGCAGCGCCTCGAACTGCCGGCGCACCCGGCGGATGCGGCGGCGGGTCTCCGCGTCGGGCTGCCAGGCGGAGTCGATCTGCGGGGCCACCGAGGTATACACAGCGCAGTGCGAGGGCAGCCAGGTCCGCTTGCGGTGATGCCACTCGGGATAGGTCAGCGGCGCCCGTAGGCGTTCCTCGACCACCTCTTCGGCGGGAATGTCCAGCTCCATCTTCAGCCGGGTCGCGGCCTGCTTCTTGTGCTTCGACAGGGTCAGGTGCTCGAGCTGATCGGCGGCCTTGCGGGCGTCGTCCTCGTCGTCGTCCTCGACGTGCCGATTGACGTTGACCATCTCGGCCCACGACAACATCTTCTCGAAGGGATTGAGCAGCAATGGATCGTCCCGCTCGGTTTGCTCCAGGCTCCGGCGCTCGGCAGCGCGTTTGCCCTCGCCGGCGTCGCCCGCCGGGGCGCTTTCTCCCGCGGATTCCTCTTCGCGCCCGCGGGAAGGCCCGCGGACGTATACCTGGCCCCACAAGGGCACGGGGAGCGGCGGCCGGTAGCGACGGGGTGCCTGGAACTGCGCGAGGACCCTGTCGCCGAATGGCTCACCGCGACCGCGCTTCTCCCCCGTCGGCGCCGGGAACCACGCCGCCTCGTCCATGCCATCCAACGGCACTGGGAATCCCTCAACAGGCAGGTGGGCGACCGCCGACAGCATACGCCGGGCTTCGTCATCCAGCTCCACGTCGCCGCCGAGGAGGTGCAGAATTACGGATTCCAGGCTGGCTTCCACTGCCGGCAGCCGGCGATACGGCCTGGCTTCCAGGAGCGCCCGGCACAGGCGCCGGTAGCGCTTCTCGAGGCCCGGGAAGTCCTCCGCGACCGCCCGGCTGGCCCGGGCCGCCTCGGCCAGCATCAGCAGATCGTTCTGCAGGGGATCGCGCACCGGCTGCACCGGCCGGGCTTCCGCCAGGAATGCAGTCAGCCAGAAGTACAGGTCCCGGTTGAGCCCGGGGTCGTCGAAGTAGTCCACGCGGCGCGGCAGGATCAGGGTCTCCTCGTCGCGCCGGGCCAGCTCCATGGGCTCGCTTTCCAGTCCCAGGCGCTGGCGCAGGGTCAGCCGGTGGCCCGAGCCGGCCGCGGTCGCCGTAGCCACCGCCACCGAGCGCTCGCCGCCGACGGCATGAAAGTACACACCCAGCGTGTTGCGCAGCGACTCGAGCTCGACCGCGGCATCCGGATGACGCGGATAGCTCGCGGTCCCGGCGGCCCATTGGTGCCAGCGGCGGCCGACCAGCTCTTCAAACTCGTACCAGGAGGTCATGGTTCTGTTATCTGTGGAGTGCCGCGGCGGCTGACGCCGCCTGGCAGGAGTGGCACATGGATGCACCCGTCCACGGAGCTAAGGATGCAATGACGCGGGAACGTCGGTCCACAGCACGGCGTCATTGCGAGGAGCGAAGCGACGAAGCAATCTAGAGATAACAGTCCTTGGCACACTGCTTGCCCGGCGCTCCATACGTCCGTTCCCGGGAAGACCGCAACCGCGCGAGAAGCAAAACCCCGGGCAACACTCGTGGCGGGCATCGATCCCTCTAGACGCCTCGCGCGGGACCGGCGTTCCCGGGCACGGGCAATGCGGCGCCGGGCGCTCGGTAGTGCCGGGGGTCATTATCTCTCCGTCAACCAAACGCGTGCCGTACCAGCTCCTCCAGAGCGGCAATCACGTCCTCGTCGTCGCTGAGCGGCTCCACCAGGGTGCTGTGGGCCGCCTTTTCGACGGACATGCCGTCCGCCACCAGGGTGGCGCAGTAGACCAGCAGCCGGGTCGAAACGCCCTCGTCGAGGTCCTGGCCTTTGAGGTCGCGGATGCGGCGGGCCAGGTTCACCAGGCCGGCGCACATGTTCTTTGACAACCCACTCTCGGCGGCGACGATCTCGGTCTCCACCTCGGGGGGTGGGAAGTCGAAGGCCATGGCCATGAAGCGCTGGCGGGTGCTGGGCTTCAGTGATTTCAGGATATGCTGGTAGCCCGGGTTGTAGGACACCACCAGCATGAACTCCCGCGGCGCGCTCAGCAGCTCGCCGGTGCGCTCCAGGGGCAGGACACGGCGGTCGTCGGTCAGCGGGTGCAGCACCACCGTCACGTCCTTGCGGGCCTCGACCACCTCGTCCAGGTAGCAGATGCCGCCCTCGCGCACCGCCCGGGTGAGCGGGCCGTCCATCCACTGCGTCTCGCCGCCCTTGAGGAGGTAGCGGCCGGTAAGGTCCGCGGCCGTGAGGTCGTCGTGGCAGGCGACCGTGAACAGGGGCCGCCCGAGGCGCGCCGCCATGTGCGCCACGAACCGCGTCTTGCCGCAGCCCGTGGGGCCCTTGAGCAGCAGCGGCAGGCGATGCCGGTAAGCGGCCTCGAAGCGGCTGCGCTCGTCGGCGGTTTCCCGGTAATACGGGATGTCCGCCGACGGGTCCACGGCCTGCGGCGGAGTGCTCATACAGCCGGGCCGGACGCCGCGACGTGCGGCGCGCCGGTCGGCACCTGCTCCCGGGCCCTGCCGAGCAGGGCGTAGATGAACAGGACCACGGCGATTCCCACGAACGCACCGGCGCCGAAGCGCATGGCATAGAACAGCGTCAGGTCCGCCTGGGTCTCCATGTACGGCGTATTCAGCACCCGCTGCAGGTGGGTCTGGATCACGCCGGCGAAGGTCAGCGTGAAGGTCATGAACGCCATGCCGGCGGTCATCATCCAGAAGCTCCACATGTTGAGGATCTGGTTATAGGGCTGCTTGCCGCGCAGCTGCGGCATGGCATAGGTCATGATGGCGAGGTTGAGCATCACGTAGGCCCCGAAGAACGCCAGGTGGCCGTGGGCCGCGGTGACCTGGGTGCCATGGCTGTAATAGTTGACCCAGGACATGTTGTGCATCAAGCCCCATACGCCGGCGCCGAAGAATGCCATGGTGGCGCAGCCCAGCGTCCACAGAATCGCGGCCTTGTTGGGATGGTTGCGGGTCCCGCGCCAGAACATGTAGAAGGCGAAGATCACCATGGAGAACAGCGGCGCCACTTCCAGCGCACCGAAAATGCTGCCCAGCGGCTGCCAGTAGGCCGGCGCGCCGATCCAGTAGTAGTGGTGGCCGGTGCCCAGCAGGCCGGCGAACAACACCAGGCCGACGATGACGTACAGCCATTTTTCGATGATCTCGCGGTCCACCCCGGTCATCTTGATGAGCAGGTAGGCCAGCAGCGAGGCCATGATCAGGCCCCACACACCTTCGACCCAGATATGCACGATGTACCACCAGTACATCTTGTCCAGGGACAGGTTGTGCGGGTTGTAGAACGCGAACAACCAGAAGATTGCCGCCAGCCACAGGCCCAGCAGCAGGATCATGGAGACCGCGGTCCGCCGCCCGTTGGCCAGAGTGCGGCTGGCGTTGTACAGGAACATCAGGAACGAGATAGTGATCAGGATCTTGATCCACAACGGCTGCTCCAGGAATTCCCGGCCCTCATGGATGCCGAACTGGTAGCCCACCAGCGCCGCCGCTCCCGCGAACACGAAGATGGCGAGCTGTACGTAGGCGATCATGGGGCTGTGGATCTCGGTTTCCGCCTCCTCGGGCAGAAGGTAGTACGTCGCGCCGAAGAAGCCGATCAGCAGCCACACGATCAGCAGGTTGGTGTGGCTCATGCGCATGATGTGAAAAGGCATTGCCTCGGACATGAATTCCGGCCACACGTACACCGCCCCGGCCAGCAGGCCGAAGATGATCTGGCCCGCGAACAGCAGCAGTGCGGCGAGAAAAAACGGATAGGCGACTTTCTGGGATTCGTAATTCATTCGTTCGCTCCTCTGATCAACCGGCCTGCGTGGGCGGCCAGCCCTGGGTGTCTATTTCGCTGGTCCACTTGAGGAAGTCGATCAATGCGTCGAGCTCTTCCTCGGACAGGTCGAACGCCGGCATCTGGCGCCGGCCCGGGATGCCGCTGGGCTGATTCTTCATCCAGGTCTTCAGCGCGATGCGGGCGCCCTGCGGGCTCTGCTCGCCGCCGAAACGCACCCAGACATTGCCCAGCTCCGGCGCAAAGTAGGCACCCTCGCCGAGGATGCTGTGGCAATTGATACAGGAGTTTTCCTCCCAGACCTTCTTGCCAAGCGCGACCGATTCAGTGATCCCCTCATGATCGGTAGAGGTGGTGACGATGTAATAGTGGCTGTGGAGGGTCAGGCCCACGAACAACACAAAGAAGAATATCGAGCCGCCGAAAAAGATGTTGCGGGCGGCGTTGCGGGTAAGGCCTTCGATCATCGGATGGTCTCCTCCTGGCAGGCCGGTGACTGTTCTGTGACGTTGTCGGCCGTTGACGTTACAGTACCCGATTGACCTAAATCAACCATTTCCCGAATGTGGTATACGCCGCTGGCGGCCGCACTCCGACCCGTCTGTCAGGAAAGCATAAGGGCTTGTGACATCGGCCCCCGTCGGGCCGGCCGAACAAAGAAACATCGACCCGGAGACATCCTGGACAGCTATGGCGGCGAGATCCTCGAGCAGGCGCCGCCGCGCGGTGTCAATGATGCAGGATCTGCTGCAGGAAGCGCTGGGTGCGCGGCTCGCGCGGGTCGCTGAAGAAGGTGGACGGCGGCGCCTGCTCGACGATCTCGCCCTCGTCCATGAAGATCACGCGGTCGGCGACGGTCTTGGCGAATCCCATCTCGTGGCTCACGCACAGCATGGTCATGCCGGACTCGGCCAGCTCCACCATGACGTCGAGCACTTCCTTGATCATCTCCGGGTCCAGCGCCGAGGTGGGTTCGTCGAACAGCATGATCTTCGGCTGCATGCACAGCGCCCGGGCGATGGCCACCCGCTGCTGCTGGCCTCCGGAGAGCTGGCCGGGGTACTTGTTCGCCTGCTCGGGGATGCGCACCCGCTCCAGGTACTGCATGGCGGCGGCCTCGGCCTCGTGGCGCGGGACCTTTCGCACCCATATCGGCGCCAGGCAGCAGTTCTCCAGCACGGTAAGGTGCGGAAACAGATTAAAGTGCTGGAAGACCATGCCCACCTCGCGGCGCACCGTGTCGATGTTCTTGATGTCGTCGGTGAGCTCGATGCCGTCGATGACGATACGCCCGCGCTGGTGCTGCTCCAGCCGATTGAGGCAGCGGATCAGGGTGGACTTGCCCGACCCCGACGGCCCGCAGATGATGACCCGCTCGCCGCGGCTGATGGTGAGGTTGATGTTCTTGAGGACGTGAAAGCTGCCAAACCACTTGTGCATCTCCGCCAC
>JBEPXV010000083.1:0-7166 GCA_041641695.1 Gammaproteobacteria bacterium
CTCCCTGATCGCCGTCGTCCTGGCACTTGTCGCCTTTACCTGGCTGGGGCTGCGTGCCCGCCGCGAGGCCGGCGGCCTGGACGACTACGTTACCGCGCGCAACAGCCAGGGCCCGGCGGTCCTCGGCCTTTCGTTCCTTGCCTCCGGCATGGGCGCCTGGATTCTGTTCGCGCCGCCCGAAGTCGGCGCATTCGTCGGGCCGGTGGCCCTGGCCGGCTACGCTTTCGGTGCCGCCGCGCCGTTTCTCGTCTTCGCATTGTGCGGCCCGGCCATACGCCGGCACCTGCCGGAGGGGCGGAGCATCGGCGAATTCGCCGCCAACTGCTACGGCCCCGGCGTACGGCGCTGGGTGTCGCTGATCGCCGCGCTGTACATGCTGTGCTTTCTTGCCGCCGAGCTGACGGCTATCGGCGCCATTACCGCGATGCTGTCGGACATCCCCGGCAGCGTCGCGGTTGTCGGCGTGGCCGCCGCCACGCTCGCCTACACGGCGCTGGGCGGCCTGCGCGCCAGCCTGGTAACGGACCGCTGGCAGGCATGGCTGCTCATGGCGCTGCTGATACTGGTGGGGCTGGTGGTGGCGACGGTGCATGCGGACGTCAGGTTCAAGGCGCCGCTGCCGGGTGTTCCGGCGTCCGACGCATTGAGTGCCGCGCTGGCTCTGGTCATTGCGGTGACCGCGGCGAATCTGTTTCACCAGGGTTACTGGCAGCGTGTCTGGGCCGCACGGCACAGCGATGCCCTGCGGCAAGGTGCGCTGCTCGGCGGCGCGATCACGGTGGTTGTGGTGGCCCTGGTCGGCGGCCTGGGTATGCTCGCGGCGATGGCCGGGCTGGCCCTGGGCGATCCGCCGATTCCGTTTTTTGCGCTGCTCGCCGGGGCCCCGGCCTGGCTTGTCCCGCCGACCCTGGTGCTGGCGGTCACCCTGGTGGCGTCGTCGGTGGATACGCTGCAGAACGGCCTCGCTTCGCTGCTGGTCACGGAAGGGCGCGCGGGCCGCGTGTCACTGACCATGGCGCGTGTCGTCACGGTGCTGCTGATGATCCCCGTCGCTGCCGTCGCGCTCCAGGGCCTGTCCGTCCTGCGGCTGTTCCTGATCGCCGATCTGCTCTGCACCACCATGGTTGCGCCGGTGCTGCTTGGTTTGTGGTCCCGGATGCGCGCCGCCGGGGCCGCAGCCGGCGGGCTCGCGGGCGTGGCCGGCGCCGTGCTGCCGGGCTGGGTCAGCGGGGGAAGCCTGAAGGCCGGTATCGTGGCCGCGAGCTTCCCCGGCGGCGTACCGACACTGGGGCCTTTCGCGGGCGCCTTGCTGGCATCGATTCTGGTAAGTGTGCTGGTTGCCGTGTTTTTCCCGCGCAAGTAAGCCCGGATACCGGTGCGTTGACCGGATGACCGGCCCGGCGCGGTAGTAGTCCCCACCCGCCGACCGGCTGGGCATTCCGCGCCACAAGCAAGACCGACTTCCGTTACCGACTGATTCGAGCCTGTTTCCTGTCGGGCTGATGCAGATCAAATTGCGGGGCAATGCCGGTGGTAACTTGCTTCGTTAACAGGACGATTCTGCACGGGCTCGATGACATGTCGGTTTCTTGATAAACATCAATGATCCCGCCATTGCCGCTCCAGCCCTCGAAAGGACAGAAAACCCGATCACCATCTGGGAGGACAGACAATGGGTTATTCTAAAGACGATGCAACACCGGATGCCGAAGCCACAGAAGGCTTCCCCATCTCGAGGCGCGGCTTTCTCCGGATCGCCGGACTGACTGGAGCCGGACTGTCCCTGGGCACCGGACTGGCCCGGGCCAACGGCGAAATCGGCTTCTGGGCCAAGGACCTCAGCGACGACAAGCTCGTGGACATGTACGCCATGATCCTGCGTATTCGCTGGCATGAGCGCACCATGGCCGACAAGATGCTGGGCGATCCGGACTACCGGGGCTATAACCACTTCTACGCCGGCCAGGAAGCGGTCGCCACAGGCGTGTGCGCGGCGCTGCGCAACGACGGGGCTTTCGACCAGATCGATCTTGTCTATTCCACGCACCGCCCCAGCGGCCATGCTTTGGCGAAAGGGGTGGACATGAAAGCCATGTGCGCCGAGAACGACTTCCGCGCCACCGGTCTGAACAACGGCTACGGTGCGGAGATGCACCTGTCCGACCCCTCGGTCGGCTTTATCGGTGCCGACGGCATGGTCGGACCGGGGCCGGTGCTGGCCCAGGGCTCGGCGTTTTCGTTCCGTGCCCGCGGCAGCGACCAGGTCTCGGTGGTTTTCGGCGGCGACGGTACCTACGCGACGCCGCATTTCCACAGCACCCTGAACAACGCCAAGCTCCTGGACCTGCCGTTCATCTATATCCTGGAGAACAATCTCTACCATCAGTACGCGCACTACTCGTATTCGAGCCCGCACGTCGATATCGCCACCGCGGCCCGCGGCTACGGCATACCGGCGGAAGTAGTGGACGGCCAGGACGTGATCCAGGTCTACAACGCCATGTACGAGGCGGTCGAGCGGGCACGGACCGGCGGCGGCCCCAGCTTTATCGAAGCCAAGACCTATCGCTACTACAACCACTGGGGCGCTCCCGGCGCCAAGGTCGGCGAGCTGGGTGCCTTCGGGTACGACCCGCTGGCGATCTCGTCATTCCGCCCGGAGCGCGAGCTGCGCGCCTGGATGCAGCGCGACCCGGTGGATATCTGCCGCGCAACGCTGATCGACTGGGGCGTGATCGACGCGGCCCGCGCCGACGAGATCGAGGCCGAGGTGCGCGCCGAGGTCGACGAGGCGTTCGCCTGGGCCGCCGAGCAGCCGCTCTGCAACCCAGAGGACGGCCTGAAACACGTGTTCGCAACCGGTGAAGTGCCGGCGCGGCAGTTCGGTTGAGCATCGCTCGACAGGAGGATTGAATCATGACAGAGAAAAGCTGGCTTTATTCAGTGCTGGAAGCCGTCCAGGGCGAGATGCGGGAAGACCCCGCTATGACCTGGCTCTTCGAACTGACGCCGCCGGTGGCCTCGAATCCCGGCATGCCGGTGATCAACCTGGAGACCGAGTTCGGGCGCAAGCGCGTGGTCAATACCGGGATCGACGAGAACTGGATGGTGTCGACCGTGATCGGGTCCGGGCTGGCCGGCTCACGCTCGGCCACCTACGTGCCCTACCAGGGCGCGGCCATGCCGTTCCAGGTGATCCAGAACCACGCCGGCAAGTTGCGTCATATGACGGGCGGCAAGGCCTCGATGCCGGTGGTGTTCATTATCGAGCTGACCGGCCAGACACCGGGTTTCGCCGGACAGCACTCAGACTACGAGCTGGACACCGCTTACGCGCACATCGCGGGTGTTCGCACCGTGGTGCCGTCAACCCCCTACGACGCCAAGGGCATGATGGTCTCGGCGCTGCGCAGCCCGGACCCGGTCGTGTATCTCTACCCGGCCGGCCTGCGCACGCTGACCGAGGAGGTTCCGGACGGGCAGTACGAGGTGCCGCTCGACAAAGCCGCGGTGCGCATGGAGGGCGGTGATCTCACCATCGTCGGCAACGGGCCGAGCATGCCCATTGCCATGGAGGCCGCGGGGCGGCTCAAGGAAGAAGGGATGAGTCCCGAGGTCATCGACCTGCGCGTGTTGAAGGAGATGGATACCGAGACACTGGTGAATTCGGTCGCCAAGACCAAACGCCTGCTGACGGTGGACCAGTCCTACTACACGCTCTGCCCCGGTGCCGAGGTGATTGCCCGGGTGGCCGAGAATGTCGAGGGCGCGCGCTACAAGCGGGTGGCGTTTCCGGACGCGCCGCCGCCGGCCTCTCCCGAGATGTTCCTGTGGATGCGGCCCAACGCCGATCATGTATTCGATGCCGCCACGCAGCTGGTCGGCTGAATCCGTGAAGGCCAGCCTGCTTCCGGGCGGGCCGGCCGCCACATCGACAACGGGATGGACAGATGAACAAGCACGTTACCGATAACCAGGCGCGCCTTGGCGACGGGGAAGAAACCGGGAATCCCGGCAGCGGCATGACCTGCTCGTCATGCGAGCGGGCGCAGCTCGTCGAGAGCCGGATCTCGACCGTGTTCCGGTCCGGCGACCAGTGGGCGGTGATCCGGGACATACCGGCAATGGTCTGCCCGAACTGCCGGGAAGAGCTCATCGACGACGCCACCGCCGTACGGCTCGACATGATGCGCGCGAACGGCTTCGCCCTGAAAGATGCCCCGGAGACGATGACCGTGCCGGTCTTCGCGTTTCCGGCCGACGGCGCGCCGCGCTCCTGAACCGGATGCAGACCCGCCCTCGGCTTGGAACCCGGTGGATACGGGCCGCGGCGGTGGGCGCGGTGATGCCGGCGGCCATGGTCCTCGCGCAGGTGGGAATGGAGTTCATGCCTGACGGGGGCCGGACGCTCGTCCTTGCCGCCTTCGACAACGATCCCGAGCGGATTGCCGAGCTTGCCGCGGCGAGCAGGGAGCCGGATGAATGGTACGCCCTGGTGATGGATACGGGCGCAGAGTTGACCGAGGTCCAGGCCCGGACGCTGGCGGGCTATCTTTCCCTCAACCTGCCGCTGCCGGATCCGGCGTCTTTGAGGGAGCTCGAGCCCGCCGGGCTGGCGGACGCGCTGCCGCGGGACGGCAAGGACCTGGCGGTTGCCAACTGCCAGTCCTGTCATTCGTTCTTTACCGGCTACCTCACGCACGACCGCGACAAGACCGGATGGATGCAGACGTTCCAGGCGCCCTTTCACCGGGAGATCGACATGAATCGGACGGAGATCGAGACCTTCGCCCATTACTCCGAGCTCAACATGCCGCTGTCGTTCGACGAAGTGCCCCCCGAGTGGCGCTTCTGAACCGGCCCCGCCAACACGATCACAGGACCGTTTGTCATGTTCAAATTCAAACTATCAAGAACCGGACCGGCGCTGTGGATTGCGCTGCCGGTCAGCGCAGCGCTGCTTCTCGGATTGGCGGCCACCACGGTGCGCGGCCAGGAAGACGACATGCTCAGCTTCGTCCCGTCGGGCGGGCGCACCCTGATCACGGACC
This sequence comes from Gammaproteobacteria bacterium, assembly GCA_041641695.1. Taxonomy (GTDB): domain Bacteria; phylum Pseudomonadota; class Gammaproteobacteria; order Arenicellales; family JAANXG01; genus JAANXG01. The sequence goes on from JBEPXV010000083.1 coordinate 5,052, forward strand.
TGCTTGCCGCGGGTGCCGGGACCGATACCGTGGAGGAGATGGTGGCGGCCGACCGGGACGCGCCCGGCTGGCTGGAATGGATCGAAGCCAACCGTGACGAGGTGCCGGGGTTGGACGGATTAGACGATTACCAGGCCCGGACACTGGCGAGCTATCTGGCTCACGTCGCGCCCCTCGATACGGCGGACGTGCAGGGCGACGCGCTGGCCGAAGCACTGCCGCGCGACGGCCGCGACATGGCGCTGCGCTACTGCCAGTCCTGCCACATCATCACGGTGTCCATCACCCAGGACCGCACCCGTGAGGCCTGGCTCGGTACCCTGAACAATCCCAGCCACGTCGAGATCGACATGGACAAGAACGAGCGCAGCCTGCTGGCCGACTACTACGTGGTGAACGGCGCCATCCCCATCGAGCAGATACCGCCGGCGCTGCGGGCGGGCGGCGCCTCGTATTGAACGGCGCGCGGCACTCGCACTGACCGGCACGCAAGCGCGGGGGTAGAAGGTCATGGGATTCACGTCCTTCACCTTCTTCCTTTTCGTCCCGTTCGTCGCCGCCGTCTTCGCGGCGCTGCCTGGACGTCTTCGCATCGCCTGGCTGGCCGTCGCCAGCCTGGTCTTCTACGGCAGCTTCGGCTGGGAAAACCTGGTCTATCTCGGCGTGGTCGCCGTGGTGGCGTACCTGGCGACCCAGGGCATTGCGCGGGCGCGGGAGCCCGGACGCCGGCGCACGGTGATGGCATGCGGGGTCGTGGCCCTGATCGGCGGGCTGGTCTTCGCCAAGTTCGGCGACTTCGTGCTCGCCGAGCTGGCACGGGTCGCCGCCGTCCCGCTGCTTCAGACCGGCGTGACGTCGCCGCCGGGGTTCTCCTTTTACGTCTTCATGGCGACGGCCTGGGTGATCGACGTGTATCGCGGGGAGACGGCGGCGGCGGGCGCGGGGCGCAGCTTCCTGTTCCTGGCCTGGTTTCCCAAGGTCCTGGCCGGGCCGATCGAGCGGGCCGGCAAGCTGATGCCGCAGCTCGGGGCCGGTATGCGCGCCCGGCCGGATCTTGCGGTGCTCGGTCTGCAGCTCATCCTCTGGGGCCTGATCAAGAAAGTGGTCATCGCCGAGAACCTGGCGATCCAGGTGGACCGGAGCTTCGAGATCGCCGCCTACGCCCCGCCCATGGAGCTGCTCATCTCCCTGTACTTCTTCGCCTTTCAGCTGTACTGCGACTTCTCCGGCTACACCGACATGGCCATCGGGCTGTCGCTGCTGTTCGGCCTGACCCTGATGGAGAATTTCCGCCGCCCCTACCTGTCCCAGAGCGTCGGCGCGTTCTGGTCCGAGCGCTGGCACATCTCCCTGGCCCGCTGGTTCCGCGACTATTTGTATCTGCCGCTCGGCGGCAGCCGCGTCGGCAGGGTCCGTCATCACGTGAACCTGCTGATCGTCTTCGCGGTGAGCGGGTTGTGGCACGCGGGCCTCGGCTACGGGGTGGGCTGGGCGTTCCTGGTGTGGGGGCTGTTGAACGGTATCTATGTCTCGATCGAGGCCATGCTGCGCCCGGTCACGCGACGGCTGTCGGAGCGGTTTCCACGGTTCACGGCAAGCTGGCCGATGGGGGTCGTCCGCGCGCTGATCACCTTCCACCTCATCCTGGTTTCCTGGGCGTTTTTCCGCGCCGAAACGATCGATCAGGCCTTGCTCGTGCTGCGCCGCATCGCCGACGGGCTGCCCGAGATCCTGTCCCTGGCGGCCGGCTATCCGTATACCGGTGAGCATGTGCTGGGCGCGCTGCTGATCGCCGGGTTGATCGCCGCCGAGGTGCTGACCGAGCGCCGGCCCTTCACCGAGCGGATGCAGGCCTGGCCCACGGCGCTGCGCTGGGGGACCTGGTACGCCGGCATCGCGGCGCTGCTCGTTCTCGGCCGCTGGCAGGCAGGCGGCTTCATCTACATGGGATTCTAGTGTACCCCGCCACTGATATTGTGACATTCAGAGCGTTCCTGAGCCGTCAGGGGCAGGCGCGCTCCGCAGTGAATGGCCCGGCCCTTTACAAGGAGCGCAACGCACCCATGGCGGTTCAGGGGCGCTCCCGCAGGGCGGCCCGCAAACAGCGCCGCCGCA
>JBEPXV010000084.1:0-7128 GCA_041641695.1 Gammaproteobacteria bacterium
AGGCGATGCTCGGCAAGGGGCGCCCGCGCCTCAACACCCTGTCCGGGTCCCGGGAGAACGTCCATCACCACTACGATCTCAGCAATGAGTTCTACCAGTTGTGGCTGGACCGGGACCACATGCAGTATACCTGCGCCTATTACCCGTCGGCCGATATGACCATTGAGCAGTCCCAGGCGGCCAAGCTGCATCACGTATGCCGTAAGCTGCAGCTCAAGGAGGGGGACGAGGTCATCGAGGCGGGCTGCGGTTGGGGCGGTTTGGCGCGTTTCATGGCCAGGGAGTATGGCGCCAGGGTGCGGGCCTACAACATTTCCCATGAGCAGATCGTGTTCGCACGCGAGAAGGCGAAGGAACAGGGTCTCGAGGACCGTGTAGAGTATATTGAGGATGATTACCGCAACGCGGCGGGCGGCTGCGATGTGTTCGTGTCGGTCGGGATGCTGGAGCACGTCGGGGTGGTCAACTACCGGGCCCTCGGGGCAATGATCGATAAATGCCTGCGGCCCGACGGGCGCGGGCTGATACATTCCATAGGCCGCAACCGCCCCCGCCTCATGAACCGCTGGATCGAGAAACGGATATTTCCCGGCGCCTACCCGCCGACGCTCAGCGAGATGGCAGCGATATTCGAGCCCTACAACTTCTCAGTCCTGGATGTCGAAAACCTGCGGCTGCATTACGCGTTGACGCTGGAGCACTGGCTGGAGCGGTTCGAGGAAAACGTCGCCACCGTGCGCGAGCTTTTCGACGAGCGCTTCGTTCGGGCCTGGCGCCTGTATCTGACGGGCTCGATTGCGGCGTTCCGGCTGGGTGATCTGCAGCTGTTCCAGGTGGTGTTCAACCGGGCTAACAGCAACAACCTGCCGATGACCCGGGAGCACCTGTACGTTTGACCCGCGGGCACGGACGTCGCCCGGCGGTAGACGCGGGCGTGCCCGCTTGAACCCGCCCGAAGCAAGGCTATATGATTGCAGGGCCTTCACCCCGACCGTCGTTCCTTCATTGTCGTTTAACACCGAGCTCGATTGATGATACGGGTCTACGCCGCCGCTCATCTGCCCGACGCCCAGATGCTCGTGGATACGCTGGAATCCCACGGCATACGGGCGCGCGTGCTCAATGAAGGCCTGCAGGGCGGGCTCGGCGAGCTGCCGCAGATATACCCCGAGGTCTGGATCGATGATGAGCGCGACTGGGAAGCCGCCAGGTCGCTGGTCAGCAGCTTCGACCGGGGTGTCACCCGGAGCCAGGGGTCGATACGTTGCCCGCATTGCTATGAGGAAAACCCCGCCACGTTTGAGATCTGCTGGCAATGCGGCACCGTGATCCCGCCGTCGAGTGAGCCGCATGGCCGCGAAGAAGAAAAAGAAGACCGCTAGAAAGAAGCGCACCGGGAAAACCCGTCGCGTGGCCAGGCGTTCCGGCCGGCGTACCGGCGGGCGGGCATCCGGCCGCGGCCCGTGGCTGCAGCGGGCCGGGGTGCTGGCGGCGCTGGTGCTGGTGGTATACGTCGTTTACCTGGATTTCTCCATCCGCAAGCAGATGGAGGGCCGGCGCTGGTCCCTGCCGGCCACGGTGTATACCCAGCCCCTGGAGCTTTACACCGGCAAATCCATGGCCCCGGAGCGCCTGGCAGGCGCCCTCCAGAAGGTCGGGTACCGGCGGGACAGCGACCTGGCCCAGCCCGGCACCTATGTGACGAGCGCCGGTGCCCTCGACGTGCATACCCGCGGCTTCCGCTTCGAGGACGCGTGGATACCTGACCGGGAGCTGAGAATCGGATTCGAGGGCGGACGGGTTGCGTCCATAGTCAATGCCCGGGGAGAGAGCGTGGCGATCACGCGGATCGAGCCCCGCCGGATCGGTACGGTGTCGCCGACCCGCCGCGAGGACCGCAAGCTCATCGAGCTGGACGAGGTGCCCGCCCACCTGGTGGGTGCGCTGCTGGCCACGGAGGACCGGCATTTCACGGAACATTTCGGTGTGGACCCCGCCGGGTTGGCGCGCGCCATGTGGGAAAACATCAAGGCCGGCGACGTCGTGCAGGGCGGCAGCACCATCACCCAGCAGCTCATCAAGAATTTCTATCTGACCTCGGAGCGCACCCTGAGCCGCAAGCTCAACGAAATGGTCATGGCGATCCTGCTCGAGCTGCACTACGACAAGCGGGAGATCCTGGAAACCTACCTGAACGAAGTGTACCTGGGGCAGTCCGGCAACAGCGCCATCCACGGGGTAGGGCTGGCCAGCCTGTTCTACTTCAACCGGCCCGTGTCCGAGCTGGAGCTTCACGAAGCGGCGCTGCTTGTGGCGCTGGTCAAGGGCGCTTCCTACTATAATCCCCGCAATCACCCGAACCGGGCCCTCGAGCGCCGCAACCTCGTGGTTTCCCAGATGGAGCAGCTCGGTTATCTCGACGCCGCGGAAGCGGACGCCGCGCGCTCGAAGCCCCTGGGCGTCACCGCAAACGGACCCACGAGCGCCACCGTCTACCCAGCGTTCATGGGGCTGCTGCGCAAGCAGCTTCAGGACGAATACCGCAGCAGCGACCTGCAGACCGAGGGGCTGCGTATCTTCACCACCCTCGATCCCGAGGTACAGGCCACGGTTGAAAGCGCGGCCCGGTCGCGGCTCGAGGAGCTCGAGTCGCGCATGGATTTCGAGCCGGGCGTGCTGAACGCCGCTGTGGTGGTCGCGCACGTCGAGAGCGGGGAGGTTGCGGCGGTGCTGGGCGGCCGCCGGGCCCGGTACTCCGGGTTCAACCGGGCGGTGGACGCCCGGCGTCCCGTTGGCTCGGTGATCAAGCCGGGTGTCTACCTGGCGGCCCTGGAGGCGAGCGCCCAGTTCAACCTGGCAACGGTGGTGGAGGACGAGCCGCTCACCGTAGAGCAACGCGGCTCGCCGGACTGGTCGCCTGAAAATTACACCAAACAGTATTACGGCGACACCCTGCTCATCGATGCGCTGGCGCACTCCCGGAACGTTTCGACGGCCCGGGTGGGTATGGCCGTGGGCATTGACCGCGTCGTGGACATGATTCATCGCCTGGGGGTGGCCCGGGATATCCCGCAGTACCCGTCCGTGGTGCTTGGCGCCGTGGAGCTGGCGCCTGTGGATGTCGCGCAGCTTTACCTCACCATCGCCAACAACGGGTTCCGCACATCCCTGCGCACCACCCGCGCCATCCTGTCCAACGACGACGAGCCTCTGAGTCGCTATCCCATCGAGGTGAAGCAGGTCGTGGAGCCGGACATCGTGGCGCTGCTGCACTACGGCCTTCAGGAGGTCATTCGCTCCGGCACGGCAAAAGCCCTGGGGCGCCGCTTCGATCCCTCGCTGGGCCTGGCGGGCAAGACCGGAACCACCGACGGATTCCGGGACAGCTGGTTTGCGGGCTACTCCGGGAACTATGTGACGGTGGTCTGGATCGGTCGTGACGACAACGAGCCCACGGGGCTATCCGGCGCCGGCGGCGCCATGCTGCTGTGGGGTGATATCATGGAAAAGCTGGAGCTGGCGCCGACCTACCCGGTCGAACGCGACCGCATACGCTTTGTCAAAGTCGATGAACGCGGCCGGTTTGCCGGAGGTTGCGTCAACGGTCGCCGGCTGCCTTTTATCGAAGGCGCCGTTCCCACCCGGAACGCGCCCTGTGCCGTCACTTCGGCGCAGCCGCGCAAGCCTTAGCAGGCGACGGCCTGCCGGGGTCCGTGACGGGCATGCGCCGCAGGTGAACACTCATTCGAGGTAATAGATTGATGCGAGCAATTCCGGTCCTGCTGGCGGCCAGCCTCATTACGGCGGGCTGTGCGGTTCCGCTGGGCGACCAAGTGCCGACGGAAACGGACCCGGACTCGACCCGGCCGGAGCCCACGTCGACCCGTCGGGCGCCACTGAATTCACCGGCGGTTGTCGAGCTGTCGACCCAGGCCCGGGCGGCGCTGGACGACAGCCGCCCCGACGACGCGGTACAGCTGCTGGAACGGGCTATCCGGATCGAGCCGCAGAACGGCGCCCTGTGGCACGAGCTCGCCCGGGCGCACTTCCAGCGGGGCAACTACGAACAGGCCAGACAGCTCGCGACGCGGTCCAACGCGCTGCTCAGCGGCTCGTCGACGCTCAAGTCCCGCAACGACGAGCTGATTGACGCGGCGCGCGACGCCGAGTCGTACTGACCAGGAGGCCCTGCCGGGCTAGTTCTCCCGGACCATCCTGATACCGTCGCGGGCGCGCTCCGCCTCGCTGCGCCTGGCGAGGTCCTCCTGGGGCACGGGCACGTCCAGGCCGCGGCGCACCGCGGGCCGGGCGGCCATGTCCGCCAGCCACCGGCGTAGATTCGGCAGCTCGTCGATGGCGACCCCGGCCCAGTCGTGGCGACGAACCCAGGGGAACGTGGCGAAGTCGGCAATGGACAGTTCGCCGGCGATGTACGGATTGCCGCTCAACTGCCGGTCAAGGACTCCATACAGGCGACGGGTTTCTCTCTGATACCGCTCGATCCCCCAGGGCAGGGTCTCAGGCGCGTACCGGTAAAACACATTGGCCTGTCCCTGCATGGGGCCGACGCCGCCCATCTGGAACATCAGCCACTGCATCACCGCGTAGCGCCCGGCGCCCGACGCGGGGAGAAACGAGCCGGTTTTCTCAGCAAGATAGAACAGGATCGCTCCGGATTCGAACACCACGAGATCATCATCGTCGTGATCGACGATGACCGGGATGCGCCCGTTGGGATTCAGCTCCAGGAACCAGCTCTGCTTCTGTTCCATCTCGCCCAGCCGCACATGCCGGGCTTCATACGGCAGGCCCATCTCCTCGAGACATATCGAGGCCTTGTAGCCGTTCGGTGTGGTAGCAGTGAGCAATTCAATCATGACATGCGCCGATGTGGGATAGTGATTCTGGCCCTGCCGTGTGGAGCCTGTGAATTCGGCGATGCAGCCGGGACCGTGTCAGCCGGATGCCTGCCGGAACGCTCGCCGCAGGGCGGGACTGCTGGTTTCCAACACGCGCGAGGCCCGGGCGCTGGTTCTGACCCGCGTCGCCTCCAGCGGTCCGCTGACGGTGCCGGCGACGCCGAAGCAGGCGGTATTGCTGGATGACCAGCTGGCCCGGAACGCCGCGCCGCCGTCCTCGTCAGTCTCAAAGCTGCCGGTGAGGCTGATCACACCCGAGCAATCCGCGTCCACCAGCGCGGACGCATCACCGTCGATGCGAACCACGTTGCCCCGCAGCGGGCCGGATGCGTAGATCGTCGACTGGGCATTCCCGAGCTGTACCAGCCCGTCGCGGTGCACGAAGATGGTCACGGGCTCGGTCGCCGTTCCCGGCCCCGCGTCGCTGGAAACGTTGACGGTGGTCGACCCCTCGTAGGTGCCGACGAACGGTGAATTCGAGGTACCCCCGCCCGTCGTGCTGCCGCCGCCGCAGGCCGCCAGCAGCAGGGCGATGCCGGCCGCCAGCACACGGAGCGCGTATTGGCCGCCGAGGCCTCGCGCGCGGCCGCATTCGGTGCCGCGAACGGGAAACATGGACAGCTCAGTCCCGGGGGACGATGGCTTCAGACTGGCCCGTGCCGCCGCTTTCGTCGCCTTGCTGGTAGCCGCCGGGCGGCGCTTCGTAGACACGGAAATCCTCGGCGGGCACCACGTTGGCGTTGACGTCCTCGATGATCCGGACTTCGTAGTCAACCCCTTTTGGCGGCTCTTCCTGGGCATGAACGATACCCTGCTCATCCATCCAGACGTAGTACTTGAACTCTTCGGCGGCTGCCCCGACGGGCAGGCTCTTCAGCGCCAGAACCAGAAGGAATTGATATAAAGCAACGCGCTTGGAGATTCTCATTGAACGGCAATTGTACGCGCCCGTTCGATTCGGACCAAGTGGATTCCGACGCCCGGACAATTCAGCGTGAATCGGCTTGATGGCGGACCGCGAGCCGCTACAATACGCCGCCATGACAGAGCACCGCTACGATCCGCAGTCCGTCGAGCATCAGGCCCGGTCCTGGTGGGAGGAAAACCACAGCTTCAAGGTCGCCGAGGACCCCGGCAGGCAGAAGTACTACTGCCTGTCGATGTTTCCCTATCCCTCGGGGAAGCTGCACATGGGCCACGTGCGCAACTACACCATCGGCGACGTGATCAGCCGCTACCAGCGCATGCTCGGCCGCAACGTCCTGCAGCCCATGGGCTGGGATGCGTTCGGACTGCCGGCGGAGAATGCGGCGATTCAGAACAAGGTGCCGCCGGCCAAGTGGACCTACGAGAATATCGACGTGATGCGGGGCCAGCTCAAGCGCCTGGGTTTCGCCTATGACTGGGACCGCGAGGTCACGACCTGCGATCCGGACTATTATCGATGGGAGCAGTGGTTCTTCACCCGCTTGTTCCGCAAAGGGCTGGCTTACAAGAAGAACGCCGTGGTGAACTGGGACCCGGTGGACCAGACCGTGCTGGCCAACGAGCAGGTGATCGACGGCCGCGGCTGGCGCTCCGGCGCGGTGGTGGAACGCCGCGAGATTCCCCAGTGGTTCCTGAAGATCACCGATTACGCCCAGGAACTGCTCGACTCCCTCGACGAGCTGCCGGGCTGGCCGGACGCCGTCAAAACCATGCAGCGCAACTGGATCGGCCGCTCCCAGGGCATCGAGATCGTATTTCCCGTGGAAGACCGGGATCAGGACCTGGAGGTTTTCACTACCCGGCCGGACACCATTTTCGGGGTCACTTTCATGGCGGTGGCCGCCGAGCATCCCCTCGTAGCCCCCGTTGCCGAGCGCGACCCCGAAGTGGCGCGCTTCGTCGCCGAATGCCGTCAGGGCGGCATCACCGAAGCGGACATCGAGACCATGGAGAAGAAGGGCCTGCCACTGGGGCTGGAGGCCGTCAATCCCCTGAACGGGGAGCGGATTCCGGTCTGGGTCGGCAACTTCGTGTTGATGAGCTACGGCACCGGCGCGGTGATGGGGGTGCCGGGTCACGACCAGCGCGACTGGGAGTTCGCCCGCCGCTACGATCTGCCCATCAAGGCGGTGATCTTCCCCGCCGACGGCTCCGATCCGGGCATCGACAGCGCCGCCTATGTGGACAAGGGCGTGCTGCGCAATTCCGGGGAATTCGACGG
>JBEPXV010000085.1:0-7119 GCA_041641695.1 Gammaproteobacteria bacterium
GCGTGCAGGACGCGTATGGCGGTATCCTCATCCGGCCGGCCCTGTATGGACAGCGGCATCGCGCCCAGGCCAATCGGGAAAACATGGACGCCGGTACTTCCGATTTCACGCTTCATAGGCCGGTCATGTTGACGCACGCTGTCAGGGTTTGCAAGCCGGCGGGTCTCGCTTTCCGGCTAACAGGTCGAGTGAAACAGGCCGCCCACCGGCATGGTTTCAGCCAGCCGGTTGTAGCGCTCCGCGGCCAACCTGGTTTCCTCCACATACAGGTCGATGCCGCTGCGGTCGAGCAAAGCCCTGGTTGCAGGCATGGTCTGCAGCATCTTCAACATGCCGCGGGACAACACGACGACGCGCGCGCCGTGGTCAAGGAGCTCTTCGACGTCCGCAGGCTGTATACCGGGGTGGTGATGAGTGCCGGTCTCGGTCCAGTCCCAGGGGCGCCCGCCGCCGGGCCACAGCTTGAAATCCTTGCCCTGCGCCAGGCCCGCCACGGTCATGCGCCCCCACGAGACCGTCTCGATTCTGGGGGATGGGTCGATCATATCGGTACCCCGTCGCGCGGTGGCTTGCCCGGTATTGTAAATCACGCCACCGCGCTTCAGCGGGCAGTCCGTCGCCCGAATCGGCTCGAACCGCGGATCCCGCGCGCCGTACAATCGTGCCCGGATTCCCAGTGTATTTGGAGACGACACGCTTGATCCTGCGCGCACTCGGCATCATCGCGCTCGCCTATGCCGGCATCGTGTCGCTGGCGTGGCTGTTCCAGCACCGCCTGCTCTACCTGCCCAACACCCCCGGCCGGGAATGGGCGGCGACGCCGGCGGACATCGGCCTGGGCTTCGACGACCTGCGGATCCGGACCGGGGACGGCGTCGAGCTCAGCGCGTGGCTGGTGCCGGCCGAGCCCGCCCGCGGGCTGCTGCTGTTCTTCCACGGCAATGCCGGCAACATCTCTCACCGGCTGGAGTCGATCGAGATCTTCCACCGGCTCGACCTGTCGGTGTTGATCGTCGACTATCGCGGCTACGGCCGCAGCGACGGCAGTCCGTCGGAGGACGGCACCTACCGGGACGCCGCGGCGGCATGGCGCTACAGCATCGACGATCTGGGCCGGGCGCCGGAAGAGATCGTGGTGTTCGGGCGCTCCCTGGGGGCGGCTGTGGCGGCCCATCTCGCCGCCACGGCGCCGCAAAGACCAGGGGCGCTGGTGCTTGAATCGGCGTTCACCAGCGCACCCGACATGGCCCAGCTGGCCTATCCCGTCCTGCCGGCGCGCTGGTTGACGCGCTTTGAATATGCCACCCGTGACCACGTGGCGAAGGCCGGTTGCCCGGTGCTGGTGATTCACAGCGAGCACGACGAGATCGTGCCTTTCGAGCTGGGGCGGGCGGTGTTCGCGGCGGCGCCGGAGCCGAAACGCTTCCTGGCGCTGTCCGGAGGCCACAATACGGGGTTCCTGGAATCCGCCGGCAGCTATGCCCGCGGCATCGATGGATTTCTCGCCGGTCCGGCGGACCTGCCACGGCCCGGGACGGCCGCTGGCCGGATCCGAACGGCCGATTGACCGGCAGACTGACAGCCGGATTTGCATATCCCCCTGATTCCGCTCGATAATTTGCCGTGCAAGAACGTGTCATGGGCAGTGCCGGGCTTATACGCCGGTCCACAGCACCGGATATCGGCCAGGACACCCGTGGAAGGCGGGGAAGGCCGGCTGTACGGCCGCGGGAGCAACACGCAGGTCAAGTACCTGAGGAGATATGGCATGGCGCACTCCAGCACAGATGTTGCAGCGCGTCTCACCGAAACGTACAAGGGAATCGAAGGATTCTACATCCTCAATCGGACGGGCCAGCTCGGCTACGTCTCCAGCGACGGCGCGCGCATGAACTGTGAACGCCTGGAGGGCGTCGCCGGGGACAGGGCGACGCTGTTCTTTGAGCAGCTCGCGCGCAGTGTCACTGCATCACCGCCGGATACGGACAAGGAGCTCGGCTACCTTTTGCCCGTCGACGACTCCCACGTGTGGCGCACCGCCACCGTCGTCCTGCATGATCATGTCGCCAAGGCGCTCAAGGACGCATTCGACCGCGACATAGCCGGAGGCCGCATGACCCTGGCGGAGGGCGACCGCAAAGCCCCGGACATCGCGGCGGAGCGCGGCCTGCATCGCGGATTCGAGGACCTGATGACCCATGTCGGCTCGTTCGGGGTTCAGGTCTACTTCCCTGTATTGTATGTGCGGCCCGTGGCCGGGCCGGGGCCGGCCCATCCGCTGCGGGTGATCAACCTGTTATCGCTGATGGACGACGCCGGCCGGTTCGCCGACATCCTGACGAAGATGCGGCGAAATCTCGCCGAGCGCGGCGCGCTGGACCAGTCCGCCCGGGTCGAGCACCGGTTCAAGCTGCAGGACGAGGATTGACAACGCTCCCGGCGGCGCGCCGGAACTCAGGACTTGTCGAGCCTGACCCCCGCCCGCACCCGGTCCCAGGTGGCGTCGCTGTTGCCCCGGTCGCGGAGCTCGAACTTCTGGATCTTGCCGGTCTGGGTCTTGGGCAGGGCGTCCACCACCTCTACGTAGCGCGGAATCATGAAATAGGCCATGCGCGGTTCCAGGAAGCGGATGAAATCCTCGTAATCCAGGGGCCCGGCGCCGTCCTTCAGCACAATACACGCCTTCACCTCCTGCTCGGTATGCTCGGAGGCCACCGGCACCACGGCGCACTCCAGGACGGCATCATAGGCGTTGATCTCGTTCTCCACCTCCATGGACGAGATGTTCTCGCCGCTGCGGCGTATCGCGTCCTTTACCCGGTCCATGAAGTACAGGTTGTCTTCTTCATCCCGCATCATCATGTCGCCGCTGTGCAGCCACTGGTTGCGCCACGCCCTGACCGTGGCTTCCGGGTTGTTCCAGTAACCTGCCATGGTGATCCAGGGTTCTTTGGCGCGCACGGTCGCTTCCCCCGGCACGCCGGGCGGCACTTCCATGTCATCCTCGTCGACGATGCGCACCTCGTAGCGGCCGTCGCAGATGTAGCCGCAGGTCCTGCTGTCGACCAGGTCGAACCCGGAGCGCGTCGGACAGTTGACCTCGGTGGACCCCCAGACCGTGGAGACCAGCACGTCGAAGCGCTCCTTGAACCCGTCGGTATCCGGCAGCAGCGGCACCACCAGCATCCGCTCCATAGGATTGTCGTGATCGTCATCCCGCGCCTCGAGCTGATACAGCCAGTTCGCCATCGCGCCCAGCAGGAACGTCGCCGTCGCGTCGTACCGCCTGACATCCGGCCAAAAACCGCCGGCGGAGAAGCCCTGGGACAGCACCACGGTGGCGCCGCGAATACAACTCCCGTAAACGGCCCCCCACTGCCCGGCGATATGGAACAACGGCAGGGGGTTGTAATAGATATCCGAGCTTCTCAGATCCAGGCATTCGACAATGGCCAGGGCGTATTCGTAGGAGTGGGCGTGGGTGATCATCACTCCCTTGGACGGACCCGTCGTGCCGGAGGTGTACATGACCGCTCCGACGTCGTTGAAGCGCGGCGCATCATCGCCGGCGTCAAAAGGCTCGGCGGCGAAGCACTCCTCCAGGGCAACGTGCTCGAAGCGCGCTTCGACGGCATCGCGCTGCGCGCGCGACAGCCCGCCGGCCACGATCAGGGTTTCGAGCCCCGGATACGCTTCCCGCTCCAGCAGCCGGTCCACGAAGCGGGCGTCGGTGATGCAGACCCGCGCCCGGGAATCGTCGATCAGGTGATTGAGGACATTGCCGCGCAGGTGGGTATTGACCGGCACCTCGATGGCGCCCATTTTCGCCAGAGCGCACCAGCAATGGATGATATCAATGTCGTCGGGCAGCATGAGCAGCACGGTATCGCCGCTGCGCACACCGCGGCGCGCCAGGCCCGCGGCCAGGCGTCCCGACTGCTCATGGATCTCGCGGTAACTGAATGAATCGTCACCACGGATGACCCAGGGCTTGTCGCCGAATCGGGCGACGCGCTTCTCGAGAACCTGGGGAAGGGTTTGTTCGACGCGCGGATCGGACACGTTGACGGCTTCTTGTTTTGACGACGCCGGCGATTATAGACAGCCGGCCACGTCAACGCGAACGCCGCTTGCGCCCACGCCGGACCACGCGCCCGTTCCCGTTCAGGGCGCGTCGGGACGCCAGCCCCTTCCGGGGCAATGCTCAGGTCATCAGGATACCGACCACCACGAGCACCGCGAACGCTGCAACGAGTACCACCCATGTGTTCCGTTTGACGAATTCGATCACGACACGCACCTCCTCTGAGGAACCCTGTTCCAGTCAAAAATTAAGGGGCCACTTCCTATTTGACAAATGAATATTTTTGGCATTTTATATCGCAATATTCGATATAAAGTTCCTATGGATACCGAGTGGGCCCGCACGTTTCAGGCCGTCATCACCAGCGGCAGCTTCATCGGCGCCGCCAGGCGGCTGCACATCACCCAGTCCACGGTCAGCGCCCGCATCAGGGCGCTGGAAGACCAGCTCGGCTGCCGGCTGTTGGTGCGCAACAAGGCCGGCGCGGTATTGACCCCCGCGGGACGACAGTTCCAGAAGCACGCCGCGACCCTGGTGCGGACCGTCGAGCAGGCCCGGCAGGATGCGGGGATCGCGCGCGGCTATCGCGGCGTGCTGACCGTCGGCGCCCGTTTCGCGCTGTGGGTAGAAGTTCTCCTGAACTGGCTCCCGGGAATGCGTGAGCTGGCACCGGACGTGTCTATCCGGGGCGAGATCGGGCACGAGGACGTGCTGATGGCGAGACTGGTGGATCGCAGCATGGACGTCGGCCTGATGTACACGCCCGAGAGCCGGCCCGGCCTCACCGTGGAATTCCTTCTCGAGGAGGATCTGATCCTGGTATCAACGGATGCCGCGGCACGGGATATACCGGGCCCGGGATATGTCTATGTCGACTGGGGCCCGGAATTCCATGCCCGCCACAGCATGAACTTCCCCGATTTCGGAACCCCTGCCCTGGTAGTCGACATCGCATGGCTCGGCCTGCAGCACATGTTGAACTACGGCGGCGCCGGCTATTTCCCGGAACGCCTGGTTCAGCCCTACCTGGGCGCCGGCGTGCTGTTCCGCATCCACGAAGCCCCTTCGTTCATTCTGCCGGCCTACATGGTGTATTCGACCGACGCCGAGCCGGAGCCGCTCAAAACGGCGCTCAACTCCATTCGCAGAGCCGTGCTGGACAGCGATGCGCGGGCCGCGGGCTCTCCGCAGCCGGCGGACGAACCGCGCTAGCCCGCCAGCCCCCGGAGCTGCTCGTCGGCCTGGATGAGCAGGGACTCGGTCTTGTGCCAGCCGATACAAGCGTCGGTGATGGACACGCCGTAGCGCAGCTCGGAGGGATCGTCGCCGAGCTTCTGATTGCCTTCCTCTATGTGGGATTCCAGCATGACGCCTACCAGGTCATGGTTGCCCGAGGCTTTCTGCTCGACGACCGAGTTCCAGACCACTTCCTGCCGCTCATGCTTCTTGTCCGAGTTGGCATGACTGCAGTCCACCATGAGACCTGTAGGCAGCCCCGCTTTCCTCAGGGTCTCTACCGCCTCGGCGACGTTGCGCGGATCGTAATTGGGTTTGTCCTGCCCGCCGCGCAGGATGACGTGGCCCCAGGGATTGCCCGTGGTGCGCACCACGCAGGTGCGGCCGTCGCCATCGATGCCGAGGAAAGCGTGCGGCTCGCGGGCCGAGCGCATGGCGTTGATCGCCACCTCCAGGGAACCGGTGGTGGAGTTCTTGTAGCCGACCGGCATGGACAATCCGCTGGCCATCTGGCGGTGGGTCTGGCTTTCCGTCGTGCGGGCACCGATGGCCGCCCAGTCCAGAGCGTCGTCGATATACTGGGGCGTGATCGGGTCCAGGATCTCCGTGGCGGTGGGCAAACCCATGCTGGCCACGTCCACCAGCAGTTTGCGGGCCCGACGCAGCCCGGTCTCCATATCGAACGTCCCGTCCAGGTGGGGATCGTTGATAAGCCCTTTCCAGCCGACCGTGGTGCGCGGCTTCTCGAAGTAGGTGCGCATCACGATGTAAAGCGTCTCACCCAGGCGCTCACGCAGCGCCTGCAGGCGGCCGGCGTAGTCCAGGGCCGCCGCCGTATCATGAATCGAACAAGGCCCCACCACCACCAGCAGGCGACGGTCCCTGCCATCCAGGATGGCAGGGATGGTTTCCCGGCTCTCGAGAATCGTCCGCTGCGCGGCGGCTGTGAGCGGAATCTCCAGCCGCAGTGCGTTGGGCGACACCAGCGGCGTCAGGGACTCCACGTGCAGATCCCGGGTCCGGGCTTGATCAATCATGTTCATATCAGATCGTGCTCCGCCGCCGGGGCGGGGTTTGCATGTATAGTTATTCGGGAGAGGGTTGAGCGCCCCGGGATCTGGCGGCCGGGCTCCCCTGCCATCCCGGCACTAATCAAACACTCGGCCTTTACACATTATGAGACCACTGGAAGACATCATCAATGGCCTGTCCTCCGAAGCGCTGCCGGGGCTGACCAGACACCTGCTGAACATCGTCAATACGCAGCGCGCCGAACGCATCGACGAAGTGCTCGCCGATCGAACCCGGCATCTTACCGTAGTCCTGGAAAACCTCTACCAATCCCACAATGCCAGTGCCGTGGTGCGGAGCTGTGAATGCTTCGGCATACAGGACCTGCACGCCATAGAATCCGCCAACCTGTTTCAACCCAACAAGAGCGTCGTCCAGGGCGCTGCCAAGTGGGTAACCCTGCACCGCCATCGCGGCCCGGACGCCACGGCGGCCTGTCTGCAGGGACTGAAGGAGCGCGGCTACCGGATCGCCGCCATGAACCCGGCACCGGACAGCACACCCCTTGCCGAGCTGAGCGTCGAGCAACCGCTGGCATTGTGCCTCGGCTCCGAGGAGCCCGGCCTGTCCGACACCGCCCTGGCGCTGGCCGATGTCGAGGTCGCCATCCCCATGCAAGGCTTTACCCGGAGCCTGAACCTGTCCGTCAGCGCGGGCATCGCCCTCGAGCAGCTCGGTTCCCGGCTGCGCCGCACCCGCGCCGGCCTGGGCCTGCCGCGTGCGGACCA
>JBEPXV010000086.1:0-7118 GCA_041641695.1 Gammaproteobacteria bacterium
CGAGCCGCGGATTCGCCTCCAGGGCGGCCCGGAAATAGCGCTCGGCGCCGCGCCGATCCGTGCGCATGTTCATCAGGCATTCGCCCGCCCGCAGATTGGTCAGGGTTTTTCTCCGGTACAGCGGGTTACTCAGGGCGTCGTCGAACTGTTCCATCGCCGCTTCGACCCGGCCTTCCTTGCACAGGAAGATCCCGTAGTCGTGGGCCGCCACGGCGTTCTCCGGGTCGGATTTCAGGGCCGCGCGGTAGTGGCGCTCGGCCAGCTGCGGGTGGCCGAGCTGGGTCTGCAGCATCGCCATCACGTAGTTCGCCCGCGAGTGGTCCGGGGCAATCTCCAGAGCCCGCTCGAGCTCATCCAGGGCGGTTTTTTTCTGATCCCGCTGGAGATAGCCCAACGCCAGCTCGGTTTGCGCCCCGGCGCGGGCATGGGCGTCCTCGACTTCCCCGGTCGAGCCGGTCTCGACCGTGGCGCAGCCCGCCAGCAGCAGGGCGCCGAGCACGCACCACAGGGCCCTGGTCACGACGCGTCCGCCGACAACCGCTCGCGGTAGCGCTGGGCGCGCCGGGTCCGGTCCCGCACCTGGCCGGCCAGCTGGCCGCAGGCCGCATCGATATCATCGCCGCGGGTCGTGCGGGTCACCGTGAACAGGCCACGGGACAGCAATATGTCCCGGAACCGGTCGATGCGCGCTCGCGGGGACCGCCGGTAGGAGGTGCCTTCGAACGGGTTGAAGGGAATCAGGTTCACCTTGGCGGGCACATCGGCGATCAGGCGGGCCAGCTGACGGGCATGTGCCTCGGAATCGTTCACCCCGTCGATGAGGGTGTACTCGAACGTGATCCGGGCGCGCGGCGCATCGGCGACATAACGCCGGCAGGCGTCGAGCAGCTCAGCGATAGGGTACTTTCGGTTGAGAGGAACCAGGGTATTGCGGAGCTCGTCATTCGCCGCGTGCAGGGATACCGCCAGGCTGACCGGGCAGTCGCGCTTCAGCTTGTCGATGCCGGGCACATGCCCGGCGGTGCTCAGCGTCACCCGCCGCCGCGACAGCCCGTAAGCGAAGTCGTCGAGCATCAGGCGCATGGCGCCCACCACCGCGTCATAGTTGAGCAGCGGCTCGCCCATGCCCATCATCACCACGTTGGTGATCCGCGGGCCCCCGGCTGCCCGCAGGCGGGCGTTGGCGGTCCAGAGCTGGCCGATGATCTCGGCGGTGCTCAGATTGCGGGCAAACCCCTGGCGCGCGGTGGCGCAGAAGCTGCAGTTCAGGGCACAGCCGACCTGCGACGAGACGCACAAGGTGGACCGCTCGCTCTCGGGAATGAACACCGTTTCAATGGCGTTGCCGTCGCCCAGCCGCATCAGCCACTTGCAGGTGCCGTCCGACGACCAGTGCTCCTCGATCACCTCGGGCGGTCGGATCTCGGCGGTGTCGCGCAGCCGGTCCCTGAGAGGCTTGCTGAGATTGGTCATGGCCTCGAAGTCCGCCACCCCGAGCTGGTGAATCCACTTCACCACCTGGTCCGCCCGGAACCGCTTCTCCCCCAGCGTGCCGAAGTATTCGGCCATGGCGGGACGGTCCAGGTTCATGAGGTTGGGCTCGGCCATATCAATTATCGAGTGCGTGGGCAAATCTCGTCGTCGTTGAAAAAGAATGCGATCTCGTTCCTCGCAGTGTCCGGGCCGTCGGATCCGTGCACCGCGTTCTCCTCCACCGACTCGGCGAAGTCTGCGCGGATGGTCCCCTCGGCGGCTTCCGCCGGATTGGTCGCACCCATGATCTCGCGGTTGCGGGCTATGGCGTTGTCGCCTTCCAGCACCTGCACCATTACCGGCCCCGACTGCATGTAGGCTACCAGGTCATTATAGAACGGCCGCTCCTTGTGCACCTCGTAAAAGCGCTTCGCCTGGTCCTCGCTGAGATGCATCATGCGCGCCGCGATAATCCGCAACCCCGCCTGCTCAAAGCGTTTATAGATGTCCCCGATGATGTTCCGGGCCACGGCTTCGGGCTTTATTATGGAAAGGGTGCGTTCGACCGCCATATGACAGGTTCTCCTGTTGTGTTCTACAAGTTGCTGAATTTTTTGACAAAGATCTTATGAAAATGCCCGGAAGGCGCGGGCGCGTAGTGTAACCTCAGGCGGCTACACGGGCAACGAGGCAATCCCCGTCGATATCCTCCACCACGGCATCGATAAAATCACCCGGATTGATCCGGGTGGCCGCCAGGGAGACCGGCAAATAGTCCGCGCCCCGGGCCCGCCAGGGGCCCTGCCCCCCGGCCGGCGCGCTTTCCACCAGGGCGCGCACCGGTTTTTCGAGACGGCGCTTCAGCACCTCCCGGCGCACCTGTTTGCCGATCTGCCTGAGACGCGCGGCGCGCTCCTTTCGGACCGGCACCGGAACCTGCCGGTCGGCGGGTATCCGCGCCGCCGGAGTGCCGTCGCGCTCGGAGTATGGAAATACATGAGGAAACGCGACCTCCAACGCTTCCACCATCCGCTCGGTATCCCGGTACTGCGCCTCGCTTTCGGTGGGAAAACCCACCATCACGTCGGCGCTCAGCACCAGGTCCGGGATCGCCTCGCGCAGCCGGGCGACGCGCTCGTAGACGTGGTCTGCGGTATAGCGGCGACGCATGCGCCGGAGGACCAGCGTGTTGCCGCTTTGCAGCGACAGATGCAGGTGCGGGCACAACCTCGGGTGCGTCGCCAGCAGCTCGATCAGGGCGTCGTCGATATGCGCCGGGTCGATGGAGCTCAGCCTGATCCGGAAGTCCTCGTCCAGCGCGGCTAGCCGGCCGAGCAGCGCGGCCAGGCGGGGACCGCGGGTCGATCCCGTCGCCCCCAGGTCCTCGCCGTAGGCGCCGAGGTCCACGCCGCAGATGACGATCTCCCGGTAGCCGTTGATCACCAGGCGCTCGACCTGCCGCTGCACACTGGTCATGGGCAGTGAGCGGCTGGGGCCCCGGGCGCGGTGAATGATGCAGAACATGCAGCCCTGGCTGCAGCCCTGCTGGACCTGGACGAACGCCCGCGTCCGGGACTCGAATCCGGTGAGTATGTCGGCCGGCAGCGAGACATGCTCGTTCAGGTCGCCGACCATGATTTTCGGCAGCGAGCCCTGCTCGAGCTCCGGGAGATAGCGGACCAGGTCCAGCTTGCGGTCGTTGCCCAGCACCAGGTCGACGCCGGGAATACGCGCGCAGGCCTCGCCGTCCATCTGCGCGTAGCAGCCCGTGACCACCACCAGTGCGTCCGGATTGCAGCGCACCAGCCGCCGGACCGCCTGGCGCGCCTGGCGGTCCGCCTCGCGGGTCACCGTGCAGGTATTGATCACGTACAGGTCAGCGGGTTGGTCGGCGCCGGACAGCCGCCAGCCCGCCCGGCGCAGTGACTCGCCGATCAGCTCGGATTCGTAGCTGTTGACCTTGCAGCCCAGGGTCTGGATCGCGGCGGTACGGGGCATGGAGGCTGTTGACTGGTGGTTCGTGATCAGTGACGGGTGACGGGCCGCAACGAGCTCAGGACGCCGTGCTCAGGTGCCCCCGGCGAAGCAAAGCGATTGCCCCGCGATCGCGACAGGGATATCCGCGGGCCGGGAAGACCGCGGTTATCCGGAGTATCGGCCGGGGATTCAGACGGTGAAGCTCTCGCCGCAGCCGCAGGTGTCCGAGACTTTCGGGTTCTGGAAATGGAAGGACTCGCTGAGACCGTCTTTGCGATAGTCGATCTCCGTGCCGTCGACCAGCTTCAGGGCATCGTCGCTGACAATGACCTTGACCCCGTGGCTTTCGAAAACGTGATCGTCCGGCTCGATACGGTCGACCAGATCCACGACGTACGCGTAGCCCGAGCAGCCGGTGGTCTTGACGCCGAAGCGCAGCCCCTCGGCCGCGTCGCGCGACTTCAGGTAGCTCTGTACCCGTTCCGCGGCTGTTTCAGTGAGCGTAACAGACATGGTTCATTCGCCTCTCGTATAACTGCATGAATGATAACGAATTCCGGCCCGCTGCGATAGGCGGACGCGGGATCCCGTTGAGCGTCCGTGTCGAACGTCAAGACGTCGCCGCTGAGCGCTTTTTGGTCGGCGGCGTGCTTTCGCCGCCCCCGGCCTCCGGCTTCTCGAGGTCGAACTCCGGATGGTCGGGAAGCCGGGCGTCCGGGTCCAGCCTGGCCAGGCGCTCCACGACATCCTGGTAGCGGGCGTCGAGCTCTGCGACGTGCTGCAGGATCTGCTCCATGGTGCTCTCCAGGGGATCCTTGTCCTTGCTCTCCTGCGGCTGGCCATAGGCGTCGAATTCCTCGTGCTTTTCCGGCTCGGTCTTGTCCTCCAGCACGCGCCCCGGAATACCCACCACCGTGGCATGGTCCGGCACGTCCTTGACCACCACGGCGTTGGAACCGATCCGGGCGTAATCACCGATGTCGATGGGTCCGAGCACCTTGGCGCCGGCGCCCACCACCACGTTGTTGCCCAGCGTGGGGTGGCGCTTGACCTTCTTCCAGGTCGTGCCCCCGAGGGTGACGCCGTGGTACAGCGTGCAGTCGTCCCCGATCACCGCCGTCTCGCCGATCACCACGCCCATGCCGTGGTCGATGAAGAAGCGCCGGCCGATGGTCGCCCCGGGATGAATCTCGATGCCCGTCAGCCAGCGGGCCACGTGGGAAACGAACCGCGCCAGCCAATACCAGCGCGCGCCCCACAGCCTGTGCGACATCCTGTGAACCAGGAGCGCGTGCAATCCCGGGTACGCCGTGAGCACTTCGATTCTCGACCGCGCGGCCGGATCGCGTTCAAACACGCACCCGATATCTTCTTTCAATCGATCGAACATGGCCCGCCCCGTCCGCCGGCTTCAACCATAAAATCCACAAGGTATTTGCCGTCGCACCTGATGAATGTATTGGACAACAGTCCGCTGTGTTTATTTGCGTCCGCGCCGCGACGGTTTCAAGTTTTCCTGTATCGCCGTGAGGATACCACGCAGCATGTTCAGCTCCTCGCGCTCCGGCCGGGCGCGATTGAACAGGCGCACCAGCTTGCGCATCAGCGTGACGGGAGGATGGCGGACCTTGATGAAATCCAGATTCTGGAGAGTCTCCTGCAGATGCCCGTAGAAACGCTGCATCTCGGCGGCGTCGGCCCTGGGCCTGGGGGCGTTTTGGTTCGACGGGGCCGGCGCCGGGCCGGCGCGCTTGAGGATCTCGTAGGCGATGATCTGGGCGGCGGCGGCCAGGTTCAGTGACGTATACTCGTCGCCGGTGGGAATCCGGATCAGGTGGTGGCAATGCTCCACCTCTGCATTGCTCAAACCGTTGCGCTCCGTGCCGAACACCACCGCCGCCCGGCGGCCCAGGCGCGCTTCGTTCACCAGCAGACCGGCGGCGTGCTCGGGTGTAATGGTCGGCCACCCGATCTTGCGCTCGCGGGCGGTGGTGCCCAGAACGAGCTCGCAGCCTGCCAGCGCCTCCACCAGCGAGTCGCTGACCACGGCATTGTCCAACACGTCGGCGGCGCCCGCGGCGCGGCTCCTCACCACGTCGTCCGGAAAGCGGGCGGGCGCCACGAGACGCAGTCGCCGCAGGCCCATGGTCTTCATGGCCCGGGCGGTGGCGCCGATGTTGCCGGGATGGGTCGTCCGCACCAGGCAGAATTGGATGTAATCCTGTACCACTGAATCTGTATATACCATTACAATGCGCACCCCGGGCCCGTGCACCGGCGCACCCCGGGCCGGGCGCGCCGCAACCCGGCCGGGACGCCATCATACGCATCGCACACCCAGGAGTAACCGTTCTTGCATCCGACTCTGAACACCGCAGTCAAAGCCGCTCGCCGGGCCGGCAAGCTCATCGTCCGGTCATTCGACCGCGGCGATACGCTGAGCATCGACCGCAAGGGGTTCAACGATTACGTCAGTGATGTCGACCGGGCCGCGGAAGCGGAGATCATCGAAGTGCTTCGCCATGCCTATCCGACCCACGGCATCCTCGCCGAGGAAAGCGGCGACCACGCCGGCGACGAGCACCAATGGATCATCGACCCCCTGGACGGCACCACCAACTTCATGCACGGGTTTCCGCAATGCGCGGTGTCCATCGCCCTGCGCCACAAGGGCCGGCTCGAGCAGGCCGTGGTATTCGATCCGCTGCGCGACGAGCTGTTCACCGCCAGCGTCGGCGCCGGCGCCCATCTCAACAACCGGCGCATCCGGGTCAGCCGCGTGCGCAAGCTGGACCAGTCGCTGATCGGCACCGGCTTCCCATTCCGGTCCATGGAGCATCTGGACAGCGCCCTGCACACCGTCAGGGAGCTTCTGCCGCGAACCAGCGGCATCCGCCGCCCCGGCGCGGCGGCCCTGGACCTCGCATACGTCGCCTGCGGACGGTTCGACGGTTTCTGGGAAACCGGCCTCCAGCCCTGGGACCTGGCTGCCGGCTGCCTGCTGATCCGCGAGGCGGGCGGCCTGGTGAGCGACCTGGACAACCGCAGCGGCTATATGGAAAGCGGCGACGTGGTGGCCGGCAACCCCCATGTGCACCCCCTGCTGCTCGCGGTGGTGAAGAAGCATTACAGGCGTGGTGCGTGATTGGTGACTGGTATTTGGTGATTCGGGGCTTGGTTGTCAGCCCGAGTCCGGGTCGTCGGGCCGGCTGACGCGGTCGCGCAGCTCCCGGGCCTTTTCCATCAGGCCTTCCCGCAGCCGGTCGTCATCCACCTGCTCGGCGGCGGCCATCAGCACGCGGTCGAGGAAGCGGATCAGCACCGTCCGCGCCAGGGCGTCGGTGCCCGCGTCGAGGGAATCGATCGACAGGCCGCCGGCATCGAAGTCGACCACGTCCGAGGACCAGTCCGCTTCGACCCGCACCCGGATGCTCTCGAACTGGATGCTGCCCACCTGCCAGTCATCCCGGGCCGCTTCCTTCCCGGTCTCCTCGTCCCCGGAGGCATCGACCTCTTCTTTATCGCCGGCCTCCTCCTCGTAGTCGCCGGCGGCCGCGGCATCGTCCGCCGCCCGCGACGCCACGCGGTCGCCCAGGGTTTCAAAGTTGCTCCGGGCACCCCGGAACTCGATGATCGTATCCACGCCGCTCAGCACCACCCGGTCGATG
>JBEPXV010000087.1:0-7107 GCA_041641695.1 Gammaproteobacteria bacterium
GAATCCCGCGCCCGCTCCTCTATCCTGCCGACTCCCTGTGGCAGCGCTGCTGGCCATGTTCGCAATGCTGCTCGCCGTCCCGCCGGCAGCCCGCAGCGGCGGCCTGGATGACATCCGCGTCTGTCACGGCTTCGGCTGCCGGATCCAGGAGTCCGTGTCGATCACCGGGCAGGAGTGGCGGCAGATCCAGGCGTTTTTCCGGGAGCCCGCCGCCACGCCCGCCGAAGAGCGGGACCAGATCAGGAAGGCCGCGGGCTGGTTCGAAGTGATCATCGGCCGCCATACTCCGATACATCTGGACAAAGGCGGGAACGACTACCCCGGCCGGTTCGAGAACGTCCGCACTAATCCTGGCGAGCCGGTGGAGCGCGCCAGCATCTCGGGACAAATGGACTGCATTGACGAGTCGCTGAACATGACGACCTTCCTGAGCATCATGGAGCAGGCCGGTCTGTTCCGGCACCACCGGGTCGTGGAACGGGCCCACCGCCGATCCGCGGTGGACCAGCACTATGCCGGCCAGATCGAAGAGATCGAGTCCGGCACCCGCTGGGTCGTGGACTCGTGGTTCTACGACTACGGGCGCCTTCCTTACGTCGAGGAAGCCGAGGAATGGCACGATATTCCATTCCTGTTCAGCACCTCTTTTCCGGAGGCGGCGGATGGCTAGCCAGTGGTCCCGGAGCGCTGGACAACGATCCGCCGGCATCTGCATGGTCGACTGCGCGCGGCGGTGACGGAGGCGCTGAATGTCACCGTGTTCGGCGCCGGTCGCGTCCAGGACCTGCCGGGGCTGGAGGCGGTCGACGACGACGTTCGCCTGCGCTTCGCCACCACCGCGGAAGAGCTCGCCGGGATCATGCCGGACACTGATGTGCTGCTGGGCTGGGATTTCCGAGCCGGCGTCCTGGAACAGGTCTGGCCCCGGGCCCGGCGACTGCAATGGATTCACTGGGCGGGCGCCGGTGTGGACGCGGTGCTGATACCCGCGCTGCGCGACAGCGACGTCGTGCTCACCAACGCCCGCGGCGTTTTCGACCGCCCGATCGCCGAATACGTACTGGCCCTGGTGTTGTGCTTCGCCAAGGGAATCCCGCGAACCATTCGCGCCCAGGAGCGCAAGCACTGGGATTTCCAGTACTCCGAGTCCATCGCCGGCAGGATGGCGCTGCTGGTGGGCGTCGGCAGCATCGGCCGCGCCATCGGCGCCCTGCTGCACGCCGCCGGCATGCAGGTCGCCGGTGTCGGGCGCACGGCCCGGGCCGGCGATCCTTTGTTCGGCGAAGTCCTTGCCTTCGACGCGTCCGACCCGCTTCTGAACGACGCGGATTACGTCATCAACGTCACGCCTTCCACGCCAGACACCCGCGGTCTGTTCTCGGAGAGCCTGTTCGGGAAGATGAAGCCCGGGGCGCGATTCATCAACGTGGGCCGCGGCGACGCCGTCGATGAGCGGGCACTGGCGGATGCCCTGCGCAGCGGACGGATCGGCGGCGCGGCGCTGGACGTGTTCGCCGAGGAGCCCCTGCCCGCGGACAGCCCGTTCTGGGAGATGGCCAATGTGATCGTGTCGCCGCACATGTCCGGGGACGTGCGCGAGAGTGTGGATGATCTCGTTGACCAGTTCGTTGAGAACCTGGGCCGGTTCAGGCGCGGGGAGCCGCTCAACAACGTGGTGGACAAGTCCCGGGGATACTGACCGGATATCGCCCGGCCAGGTGCCGCTTCAAGTTCCGTCGGCCGGTCCGGTCCCGGCGCGCACAATGTGGGTGAGAAAATCCGGCTGCATCGGCGACGCGACGATCAGTCGATGCGGGCCGGGCGCCGGCGGCGGGATTTCTTTCCGGCGCCGGGCCTTGCCGCCAAGCCGCCGGCGATCTCGGCACGCATGCCGTCGGTCACGACGCCGAGACGTTCAATCACGGTATCTATATCCGGCCGCGGCTCCCTGGGGCCGGACTCGAGTGCCAGGCGCATGGCACGGATGTGCTCTGCGGTGGTACCGCAGCAGCCGCCGATGATCGTCGCCCCCGCGGCGTAGGCCAGCCGGGCATACTCCGCCATCAGATCGGGCGTGCCGTTGTACACGATCCGGCCGTCGACGTATTCGGGAATACCGCAGTTGGCCTTGGCCACCAGGACCGGCCGGTGGCCGGCGGCATCCCGTTCCTCGCTCATACGCAGGATGGCCATGACCACCTCGGCGGCGCCGATGCCGCAATTCGTGCCGCAGGCGACAGGCACGGGATCCAGGCCCGGCTGCATGGCGATGATGTCGCGCACCGAAACCCCCATCATGGTCCGACCGTTGGTGTCGATGCTGAAACTGGTGACCACCGGCAGACCCGTCGCCGCGGCGCCGCGCACCGCGGCTTCAACCTCCTCCCGGGACGACATGGTCTCGATCCACAATACATCAACGCCGCCCTCCTTCAAGGCCCGCGCCTGCTCCTCGAACACGGCCACGGCGTCCTCGAATGCCAGATCGCCCACCGGCTGCAGTATCTCCCCCGTGGGGCCCATGGATCCCGCGGCCACCACCGTGCGGCCCGAGACAGAGACGGCGTCCCTCAGGATGCGGGCAGCCCGCAGATTGAGCTCGTGAGCCCGGTCCTCTGCCCGGTGCAGGGACAGCCGGCAGCGGGTACCGCCGAAGGAATTGGTGAGAACGATGTCCGAGCCCGCGTCGATGAAGCTCCGGTAGTGCGCCGCCACGCGGCCGGGATGGTCGACGTTCCACAGCTCGGGCGCGTCACCGCTCTCCAGGCCCAGTTCGAACAGGCTCGTGCCGGTGGCGCCGTCGGCGAGCAGCCAGGGACGGGTATCGAGAAGGCTGCGCAGGAGGTCGGTCATAGGTGCGCCGTTATTGAGTCGGGGTGAACCCCGACCAGAGATACCTACCGAAGACACCTGCAAATTTGGGGCCCGAGCGGTTATAACCGGGAACGCAGATGCCCTGGTCCCGATTCGTGTCCGGATTGTAGACCTTTGTCGGCATCAATCTCGACTTATTTCAGCGCCTCGGTCAGCTTCGGAACCGCCTCGAACAGATCGGCCACCAGCCCGTAGTCCGCCACCTGGAAGATGGGGGCTTCCTCGTCGCTGTTGATGGCGGCGATCACCTTGCTGTCCTTCATGCCCGCCAGGTGCTGAATGGCCCCGGAAATGCCCACCGCGATATACAGATCCGGCGCCACCACCTTGCCGGTCTGGCCGACCTGGTAGTCGTTCGGCACATAGCCGGCATCCACCGCCGCCCTGGAGGCGCCCACCGCCGCGTTCAGGGTCGCCGCCAGGTGCTCGATCATCTGGAAATCCTCCGCGCTGCCGACGCCCCGCCCGCCGGAGACCACGATGCGGGCCGAGGTGAGCTCCGGCCGGTCGGACTCGGAGAGATTCTGCTCCACGAAACGTGCGCCGCCACCGGGCGGGGCCGCGTCCACCTTCTCCACCGCGGCGCTGCCGCCCTCGGTGCTCGCCGCGTCGAATTTCGTGGTGCGAACGGTGACCACCTTGATGCTGTCGGACGACTGGACCCTGGCCAGGGCGTTCCCCGCGTAGATGGGACGCTCATAGGTGTCCTCGGAGATAACGTCACTGATTTCCGATATCTGGGAAACATCGAGCAGTGCACTGACCCGCGGCATGACATTCTTGCCGAAGGTTGTGGCGGCCGCCACGACGTGGCTGTAGCTTCCGGCCAGCTCCACGATCAACGGCGCCAGATTCTCCGGCAGCGGATGCTGGTAGGCCGGATCGTCGGCGACCAGGACCCGTTCGACATCCGCTGTTTTCGCGCAGGCCTCCGCCACGGCCGCGCAGCCGGAGCCGGCCACCAGCATCTCCACCGGGCCGCCCATCTTCAGCGCGGCGCTCACCGCGTGGAGCGTGACGTCATAAAGCTCGGAATTGTCGTGCTCGGCAACAACCAGGACTGCCATCAGATCACCTTTGCCTCGTTTTTCAGTTTGTCGACCAGCTCCTCGACGCTGCCCACCCGGACGCCTTCCTGGCGCGCTTCCGGCTCGCTGACGTGAAGCACTTTCATGCGCGGCGCCAGGTCCAGGCCCAGATCCGCCGCCGCCTTCTTATCCACCTGCTTCTTCTTGGCCTTCATGATGTTCGGCAGGGAAGCATGCCGCGGCTCATTCAGACGCAGATCAACGGTCACCACTGCCGGCAGGTCCAACTCGATGGTTTCCAGACCGCCGTCGATCTCGCGCACGACTTTTGCCTTGTCATCCGCCAGCTCGACCCCGGAGGCGAAGGTGCCCTGCGGCCAGCCCAGCAGCGCGGCCAGGCTCTGTCCGGTCTGGTTGCAGTCGTCATCGATCGCCTGCTTGCCCAGCAGCACGAGCTGCACGGACTCGTCCTCCACCACCTGCTTCAGGATCTTGGCCACCGCCAGCGGCTCCAGGTCCGGCTCGCTCTCCACCAGGACGCCCCGGTCGGCTCCCATGGCCAGGGCCGTGCGGATAGTCTCCTCGGACTTGGCCGGTCCGATGGACACGGCGATGACCTCCTCGGCGACTCCCGCCTCCTTGAGGCGCACGGCCTGCTCCACCGCGATCTCGTCGAAGGGATTCATCGACATCTTGGCGTTGGAAAGGTCCACGCCGGAGCCGTCGGGCTTGACGTAAGCGCGGACATAGGGGTCCAGCACTCTTTTCACACCTACGAGTATCTTCATGCTCGCTCTGCTTCCCGTTTGGTCAAGTACATATTCTTGGCGGACCGCGGATTCTACCAGATCACGGTTTCCCGGGTGCCAGCCCGCCGTCCGGTCATCGTCACACCGGCGCTAAACCTTGCCGCCTGCCTGTACTCATCACAGAGCGCCGCCGGGGGCTGTTTCACCAAGCGAGTATCGGGGAGCGACTGAAACAGTCCTCGGCGGCGCTCGCTCCCGTATGCAATGATCTCTCGCCGGGGATGTGTGGCCAGGCCCGACAGCCCTGCCCGGATGCCATCATCACTGCCCGATCATCCCGTGTCGGTCGCGTTGCCGGGGCGGGCTGCGCCTCCGCATCAGCGGATTCCGCGGTTTACGGCGAGCCCCACCAGCGCGAAAGCGAGGCAGTGTAGCCTTCGCCGGATGGTGGACCGGACGCGTTTGCGACCGCCCGTGGCGGATTTGCGTCACCGGCATGACGCAGGTAAGAACATGGCGGTCGCGAGTCGTGCTGAAATGCGCCGGGGAATGGTCAATGATTCGCGCGCAGGCTGATCTTCAACCTGCCAATCATGGCCGAGCACCGGGATATCGATATGACCGACACTGCAACCAGACGACGACGCGGCGGCGGAGGCCGTGAAGCCCGCCAACGCACCCGCACCCGGGACGCCGCGGTACGGATCCCCTATATCAAGCGGCGAATCCCGGTGTATCAGGTCCTGGACGACGAATCCCTGTCGATCATCGAGGAGAATGCCGAGACGATACTCGAGGAAACCGGGGTGGAGTTCCGCGACGACCCGGAAGCGCTGGCGCTTTGGAAGGAGCACGGCGCGGATGTCCAGGGTGAGCGGGTGCGCTTCCCCCGGGGCCTGTGCCGCTCGCTCATCCAGGCATCGGCGCCCGCCGAGTTCACCCAGCACGCGAGAAACCCGGCCAACAACGTCCAGATCGGCGGCGACAACCTGGTCCTGGTACCGGGCTATGGGCCGCCTTTCATCCGCAGCCTGGATGAAGGCCGCCGCTATGCGCGCCTGGAGGACTTCCGGAACTTCGTCAAGCTGGCTTACATGGCACCGGGGCTGCATCACTCCGGCGGCACCCTGTGCGAGCCGGTGGACATTGCCGTGCCGAAGCGGCACCTGGACATGCTCTACAGCCACATGCGCTTCAGCGACAAGTGCTACATGGGGTCGGTCACCGCGCCGGAGCGCGCCGAGGACACCGTCGAGATGACCCGGATCCTGTTCGGCGACCAGTATACGGATCCCGACACCGGCAACGAGCGGACCTGCGTGGTCAATCTGATCAACGCCAACTCCCCGCTCACCTTCGACGCCACCATGCTGGGGGCGGCCAAGGTGTACGCGCGGGCCAACCAGGGCACCATCATATCGCCGTTCATTCTTTCCGGGGCGATGTCACCGGTCACCGTGGCCGGCACCGCGGCCCAGATCCTGGCGGAGGCCATGGCGGGCATGGCCTTCGTGCAGCTGATTCGCCCGGGCGCCCCGGTGGTGTTCGGCACGTTCGCGAGCTCCATATCCATGCAGTCGGGCGCCCCGACCTTCGGAACTCCGGAGCCCGCGCTGGTAACCAACGTGACTGCGGCGCTGGCCCGGCGGCTAGGCGTGCCGTACCGCAGCGGCGGCGGCCTGACTGCTTCCAAGATCGCCGATGCCCAGGCCGGCTATGAATCCGCCAACACGCTCAACAGCGCGGTCACCGCCGGCGTCAATTTCATGCTCCACACCGCGGGATGGCTGGAAGGCGGGCTCGCCATGGGCTACGAAAAGTTCATGCTGGACGCCGACCAGGCCGGCATGATCCAGGCGTTCTGCAACGGCGTGGACCTGAGCGACAACGGCCAGGCCCTGGACGCCATCCGCGAAGTCGGTCCGGGCCAGCATTTCCTGGGCTGTGCCCACACCCAGGCGAACTTCCAGTCCGCCTTCTACCGATCCAATACCGCCGACAACAACAGCTTCGAGCAGTGGGATTCCGAGGGCGGCCTGGACGCCGCCCAGCGGGCCAATAAGCTCTACAAGAAGTGGCTCGCCGACTATCAGGAGCCGGCGCTGGACCCGGCCACGGATGAAGCGCTGCAGGCGTACATGGAGCGGCGCAGAGCGGAGCTGCCCGACAGCGGCGAGTAGCCGGTCTACGCTACTCGATCCCCGGCGGCCCGAAACAGCGCTTTCGGGCCGTTTTCCAATTGCGCCGTCCGTTGTTTCCCCCTATATTCCCTAGCGATTCCGTAGTCAGCCGGATTCACGGAAGCCGTCGGCGTGCCCGGTGCATGCCGCTCAACGAGGCGCACAACCAACAACTTATGTCCAGTCCCACGGAAAACTCGTTACCCGGCGTATTCAATTTCCTGGTGGTGCCGAATTTCACACTGATGGCTTACTCCTCGGCCGTGGAACCGCTGC
>JBEPXV010000088.1:0-7027 GCA_041641695.1 Gammaproteobacteria bacterium
CCCTGGAGCGTCTGGGCACGGCCGCCGGCGAAAGCGGAACGGGGCTGTTGCGAACGGTGGAGACTGACGCCGCCGCGCGGGCGCTCACCGCCCGCCAGCTCGCCCCCCTGTCTCAGTTCGCCACATGGATCGAGGAGCTCGGTCGCCGCGCGGCGGCGGAACCGCCGCTGGAGGTGGTCAAATCGCTTCTTAGCGATATCGACTACGACGCCTGGCTGTACGACACCGCCGACGGCCCCGAGCAGGCCGAGCGCCGACGGGACAACGTCAACGAGCTGCTCCAGTGGATCGGGCACCTGCAGCGCCGGGAGCCTGCAGCGGACCTGGCAGACCTGCTGGCGCACGTGGCGCTGGTGGGGCAGCTCGACCGGGAGTCGGAGGCAGAGAAGGATGCCGTGACGCTGATGACCTTGCATGCCGCCAAGGGCCTGGAGTATCCGTTCGTGTTCATCTGCGGCGTCGAGGAGGAGCTGCTGCCCCATCAGAACAGCATGGAGGACGCCATCGAGGAGGAGCGGAGGCTGCTCTACGTCGGGATCACGCGCGCCCGCCGGGAGCTGGTGCTGAGCTGGGCGCGCACCCGGCGGCGGCACGGCGAGGTGCAGGAGCGGACGCCCAGCCGGTTCCTGGACGAGCTGCCCCCGGAGCTGCTGGCCTGGGACGACGAGGAGGCGCGCACCGATTCGGTGGGCGAGGCCCACCTGGACAACATCCGGGCGCTGCTGGGATGAACCGGTCCGCGGCGGGGGGCGAACCCGGTCAGCCCAAACCGTATCCCGTTTGCTATAATCGCGCGCTGTTGCCGGGATACCGAATATACAAGCAAGCAGCCGACCAGTCCGACAGTTCCCGGCCCCAAGTCCCCTGTTGGCGGCAACTGAATTCGAAATCACTCGTCAGGAGTACTCATGGCCGAAGATCATGTAGATAAGCACCGGCGTCGATTCCTCACCGCGGTGACCGCTGGTGTTGGCGCCGTGGGCGGCATCGCGGCGGCGGTGCCGTTCGTCGCGAGCATGAGCCCCAGCGCGCGGGCCAGGGCGGCGGGCGCGCCCATCCGCATCGACATCAGCAAGCTGGAAGTCGGCCAGATGATCCGGGAGGAGTGGCGGGGCAAGCCCGTCTGGGTGCTCAAGCGCTCCGAGGAAATGCTGGCATCGCTGGACGCGGTGGAGGACGAGCTGCTCGACCCGCAGTCCGAGGTGGCATCGCAGCAGCCCGACTACGTGGATGCCGAGTTCCGATCCGTCGAGCCGGAGGTGCTGGTGCTGGTTGGGATCTGCACGCATCTGGGCTGCGCCCCGGTGCAGAACTTCGCAATCGGCGCGCAATCGGGTCTCGGCGAAGACTGGCAGGGCGGTTTTTTCTGCCCCTGCCACGGCTCCAAGTTCGATCTGGCAGGCCGGGTATACAAAGGCGTGCCGGCGCCCACCAATCTGGTCGTGCCGCCGCACCGGTTCGAAAACGGTACTACGATTGTCGTGGGTGAAGACCCACAAGGAGTCGCGTAATGTCCAAGATCCTGGCCAAATCCCTGGAATGGGTGGACGAGCGCTTCCCCCTCACAAAGACCTGGAACGAGCATCTCGCCGAGTACTACGCGCCCAAGAACTTCAACTTCTGGTACTACTTCGGTTCCCTCGCCATGCTGGTGCTGGTGCTGCAGATCGTCACCGGCATCTTCCTGACCATGCACTACAAGCCGGACGCCGAGAAGGCGTTCGCCTCGGTCGAGTACATCATGCGCGACGTCCCCTGGGGCTGGCTGATGCGCTATCTGCATGCCATCGGCGCCTCGATGTTCTTCGTGGTGGTGTACCTGCACATGTTCCGCGGCCTGCTGTACGGGTCCCACCGCGGCCCCCGCGAGCTGGTCTGGATTCTCGGCTGCCTGATCTTCGTCGCGCTGATGGCCGAGGCCTTCATGGGCTATCTGCTGCCCTGGGGCCAGATGTCCTACTGGGGCGCCCAGGTCATCATTTCACTGTTCGGCGCCATACCGTATATCGGCGAGGGCCTGTCGGAGTGGATCCGCGGGGATTTCGTGGTGTCGGACGCGACCCTGAACCGCTTCTTCGCCTTCCACGTCGCCGCGCTGCCCCTGATTCTGGTCGGCCTGGTGTTCGTGCACATCGTGGCCCTGCACCGGGTCGGTTCCAACAACCCGGACGGCATCGAGATCAAAAAGAACAAGGATGCCAACGGTATTCCCAAGGACGGCATTCCCTTCCACCCGTATTACACGGTCAAGGACATCGTCGGGGTGATGGGCTTTCTGATCATCTACCTGGCGATCGTGTTCTTCATGCCGGAGTTCTTCGGTTTCTTCCTGGAGAAGGATAATTTCGCGCCCGCCGATCCGCTGCAGACGCCGCCGGACATCGTGCCGCTGTGGTATTTCACGCCTTTCTACTCGATCCTGCGCGCAACCACCGAGGATCTGATGTGGTTCGTGCGCGGTCTTGTGGTGCTGAGCGTGATCGTAACCTTCGTGCGCACCTCCAACCTCGCCGGCCGGGGCGCCGCTGTGGTGCTTGGCGCCGGCCTTCTGCTCGGCACGTTCATCTACGCGCCGAAGTTCTGGGGCGTGGTGCTCATGGGGCTGTCGATCCTTGGTTTGTTCCTGCTGCCGTGGCTGGACAAGGCGCCGGTGAAATCGATCCGCTACCGTGGCTGGATGTACAAGACAGCGCTGGCGGTGTTCGTGGTCAGCTTCATCATTCTCGGCTACATGGGGCTGCACAAGCCGTCCGACTACAGCCTGTTCCTGTTCCAGAACGTCGTCTGGGCGCAGATCTGCACCTTGACGTACGCCCTGTTCTTTATCCTGATGCCGCTGTACACCGTTTGGGACAAAACCAAACCCGAACCGGAAAGGGTGAATTTCAAATGAAGAGATTGATACTTATACTCATCCTGGCTGCGGTGACGCCCGCCACGCATGCCGCTGAAGCCACGGAACCCCTGGACCCGGTGTACATCAATCTGGGCGACAAGGAGTCGCTGCAGCGCGGTGCCGGACTGTTCGTGAACTATTGCCTGTCCTGCCACAGCGCGGCATACATGCGCTACAGCCGCATGGCCCGCGACCTGGGAATCGGCGAGGACGCTATGCGGGAGAACATGATGTTCGCCGCCGACCGGCCGGGCGAGCTGATGGAAGTCAGCATGGACAAGGCCGACGCCCGGAGCTGGTTCGGCACTGCGCCGCCGGATCTGTCGGTGATCGCCCGGGTACGCCAGCCGGAGTGGATCTATTCGTACATGCGCCGCTTCTACATTGATCCCGAATCGCCGCACGGCTGGAACAATACCCTGTTCCCCAACGTGGCGATGCCGCATGCACTGCACGAGCTGCAGGGCGTGCAGCGCTTTACCGGGCATGACGAACACGGCGAGCCGCAGTTCGAGACCGTGAAGCCCGGGACCATGTCGCCGGAGGAGTACGATTTGGCAATGCAGGACCTGACGAACTTTCTGGTTTACATGGGCGAGCCGGTCAAAATGGAACGCTACACCATCGGCGCGATAGTGATGCTGTTCCTGGTGCTCCTGCTCGTGTTGGCTTACTTTCTCAAGAAGGAATACTGGCGGGACATTCACTAGGATGGCCTTCCGCCACATCGGCCCCGAATGAGTTAGGAATATGGCAACTTCTCCGGGTCGTCGGTCGGTCATGGCGCTTTTTTCGGCCCCTGACTGCATATTCAGCCACAGCTGCCGCTTCGTTCTGGTGGAGAAAGCGGTGGAGTGCGATATCGTCGACGCCAGCGACCAGGAGGCAGCGTACGACCTGGCACGGCTCAATCCGTACAACGAGACCCCCGTGCTGGTGGACCGGGACCTGGTGATTTACGGGGCGCAGATCATCAATGAATACCTGGAAGAGCGCCTCCCGCATCCGCCGTTGATGCCGGTTGACCCGGTGAGCCGCGCGCGGGCGCGTCTGATCATGATGCGCTTTGAGCGCGAATGGATCGGCACCTATGCCGGGGCGGCCGCGGACCGCAAGCCGCTGACGGCGGAGCAGCGCCGGGAGATTCGCGACGGGCTGATTTCAATGTCTCCGACTCTGTCGGAACAGTCCTACATGCTCGGCGAGGAGTTCACCCTGGTGGACTGTGTCATCGCACCATTTCTCTGGCGGCTGCCGGCCATGGGCATAGAGTTGCCGCACCAGGCCCGATCCGTGATCGATTACGGTAAGCGGCTGTTCGCGCGGCCGGCGTTCAGCTCGAGCCTGACCGAAGCCGAAAAGCAGATGCGCCGAAGATGATTTCGACCAAGCCTTATCTCATAAGAGCCATCCGCGACTGGGCGCGGGACAACAATCTCACACCGCAGATTCTCGTCGATGCGTCGGCGGACGGTGTGCGTGTCCCGCAGAGCTATGTTTCCGACGGCCAGATCGTGCTGAACATTGCCGACCAGGCCGTGGAAATGATGGAAATGGGCAACGAGTTCCTGTCGTTCGCGGCCCGGTTCAACGGCTCGCCGCACGAGATCGACGTGCCCATAGAATCCGTGCTGGCGATATTCGCCCGGGAGAACGGCCAGGGTATCTTTTTCAAGGACCCGGACGGCTCACCGGATCCGGGCAGCAAGGGCGACAAGG
This sequence comes from Gammaproteobacteria bacterium, assembly GCA_041641695.1. Classification (GTDB taxonomy): domain Bacteria; phylum Pseudomonadota; class Gammaproteobacteria; order Arenicellales; family JAANXG01; genus JAANXG01. The sequence continues at coordinate 4,616 of JBEPXV010000088.1, forward strand.
GGAGCAATGAGGACAAGGAGTCGGAAAAGCCCGCCAGGCCCAATCTGAAGCTGGTCAAGTAAGCCAGCCGGGCCCGAGGCGCCGCCCGCCGGCCAGGTGGGCCCTGGAACCGGCGCGTCACAGCCGCGCCCGGCCAATCTTGAATCCCGGGTCGGCAGCCCCCATCACAGGCCTTTACGCCCGCAATCACGATCCAACTCCAACACCGGGATGCGCTGGTATGTCCTACGACCCACATGGTACGACCATTCTTTCCGTGCGCCGCAACGAGCACGTGGTGCTCGGCGGGGACGGCCAGGTGTCCCTGGGCGACACCGTGATGAAAAGCAATGCCCGCAAGGTGCGGCGCCTGTTCAGGGACCAGGTGCTGGCGGGTTTTGCCGGGGGAACGGCGGATGCCTTTACCCTTTTCGAGCGCTTCGAGGCCAAGCTGGAAAAGCACCAGGGCAACCTCATGCGCTCGGCCGTGGAGCTGGCGAAGGACTGGCGCACCGACCGCATGCTGCGACGGCTGGAGGCGTTGCTGGCGGTGGCCGACAAGGAAGCTTCGCTGATCATCTCCGGCAACGGCGACGTGATCGAGCCCGAGGCCGGCATCATGGCAATCGGGTCGGGCGGGGCCTACGCGCAGGCCGCGGCCCGCGCGCTGGTGAACCACACCGAGCTCGATGCGCGGGCGATCGTCGAAAGCAGCCTGAATATCGCCGCAGACATCTGTATATACACCAACCGTAATCTGACTATCGAGACCCTGGGAGGCTCCGAATAGACATGTCGTCGTTGACGCCCCGAGAGATCGTTGAAGAGCTGGAAAAGCATATTATCGGCCAGGACGCGGCCAAGCGCGCCGTGGCGATCGCCCTGCGAAACCGCTGGCGCCGCCAGCAGGTGCCCGATGAGAATCTGCGCAGCGAGATCACGCCCAAGAACATCCTCATGATCGGGCCGACGGGCGTGGGCAAGACGGAGATCGCCCGCCGTCTGGCGAAGATGTCCAACTCCCCGTTCACCAAGGTGGAGGCCAGCAAGTTCACGGAGGTCGGCTACGTGGGCCGGGAAGTCGACTCTATCATTCGCGACCTCGTGGACATTGCGGTCAAGATGTCGCGGGAGCAGGCCATGGAGAAGGTGCGTCCGCGCGCCGAGGACGCCGCCGAGGAGCGCGTGCTGGACATCCTGCTGCCCCCGGCGCGGGAATATGACGGGACCAGCGTGGAAACCACCGAGACCGCGGAGAGCGCGGGTCGCCAGCGGTTCCGGAAGATGCTGCGGGAGGGAACGCTCGACGACAAGGAGATCGAGGTCGAGGTCTCCCAGGGCGGCATGGGCGTGGAGATATTCGGACCGCCGGGCATGGAGGAAATGACCAACCAGCTTCAGAGCATGATGCAGAACATGGGCGGCCAGAAGAAGAAGCGGCGCAAAGTCACGGTCGCGACCGCGATGAAGCTGCTCACCGACGAGGAGGCGGCCAAGATGATCAATGAGGAAGAGATCAAGGAGACCGCCGTGGAACGAGTGGAGCAGGACGGGATCGTGTTTCTCGACGAGATGGACAAGATTGTCGGGCGCTCGGAGAGCCATGGGCCGGACGTGTCCCGGGAAGGCGTGCAGCGGGACCTCCTTCCTCTGGTGGAGGGGTCGACGGTATCCACCAAGTACGGCATGGTGCGGACGGACCACATCCTGTTCATCGCCTCGGGTGCGTTCCAGTTGTCCAAGCCGTCCGACCTGATTCCGGAGCTGCAGGGCCGCCTGCCGATTCGCGTCGAGCTCAATGCCCTGACCAGTGACGATTTCGTGCGCATACTCACCGAGACCGACGCCTCCCTGACGGAGCAGTACGCGGCCCTGATGGACACCGAGGGTCTGAATCTGCGTTTCACCGAGGACGGCGTGCGGCGGATCGCTGAGACGGCGTTCCGGGTCAATGAGCAGACCGAGAACATCGGCGCGCGCCGGCTGCACACGGTGATGGAGCACGTCCTGGAAACCATCTCCTTCGAGGCGACCGACCGCAACGACGACGTCACCGTGGACGCCGCCTACGTCGACGAGCACCTCGGCGACATACTGCAGGACGAAGACCTGACCCGGTACATCCTGTAACACCCCGGTTGCCGGCCGTGCGGCGCGGGCCGTGCGGCCGGCAATCACCCCCGACGAAGCGGGCGACGCCCGCGCCCACCTCCCTTTGCCGCGGCGGATTCCGGATCTTGAAAAACCGGAGGCAGCCACCATATCTGTAAGCAGAACGCAGTTTTTCGCTGCATTAAAGACAGGTTTACCGGAGGTGATATCCATGAATGAAATGACTCGTCAGCCGCAAGGCCGCTCCCTGTGGGGCACGTTCGATGAATTCGACAATCTGTTCGATGATTTCTGGCGCCCTATGCGCGCCGGGCGTGGTTT
>JBEPXV010000089.1:0-7002 GCA_041641695.1 Gammaproteobacteria bacterium
ATTCCGCCACCTCGGCAAAATGCCTGCCGCACCACAACGGTACGAAGCGGGCGAACTCTACCGACTGATCAAAACTATGTCAACGAAACAACCGCGCAACGCGTCCGCGCCGCCGCGAGCACAAATTTTGAAGTATCTCGAAAAGCGCGGCAAGCCCGTTCCCGAGGACACCCTTTTCCAGGCCTTCTCCATCCGCAAGGGCCCCAGCCGCGACGAGCTGCTGGGCCGACTGGAACGCATGACCGCCGACGGCCAGGTGCTGGTGGACCGGCGGGGCCGCTACGTGCTGCCGGGCCGGGTGGACATGATCCGCGGCCGGGTCCAGGGCCACCCGGACGGCTTCGGTTTCCTGATCCCGGAACACGGCGGCCAGGACCTGTTTCTCTCGGCCAAGGAAATGCGCAAGGTGCTGCACGGGGATATCGCCCTCGCCAAGGTGCGCCGCATCGATCACCGCGGCCGGGCCGAGGGCACCGTCGTGGAGGTGCTGGAGCGCGCCAACGAGACGGTGGTCGGCCGGCTCCACATCGAAGATGACATTTCGTTCGTGATCCCGGAAAACAACCGGATCAGCCAGGACATCCTGGTGCCCGACGATGCCCGCGGCGGCGCCGTGCACGGGCAGATCGTGGTGGCGGAGATCACCCGCCAGCCCGACAAGCGCAAGCAGCCCGTGGGGCGGGTTTTGGAGGTCCTCGGCGAGCATATGGAGCCCGGTATGGAGATCGAGGTGGCCATCCGCAAGTACGGGATTCCCCACGAGTGGCCCGAAGCCGTCGACGTCGAAGCGGACCGCGTCCCCGACCGGGTGGAGCCCGGCGAGGCCGGTGAGCGCCTGGACCTGCGGGACCAGCCGCTGGTGACCATCGACGGCGAGGACGCCAAGGACTTTGACGACGCGGTGCTCGCCCGCCGCCTGGACGACGGCGTCTGGGAGCTGACCGTGGCCATCGCCGATGTGTCCCACTACGTGAAGCGGGACATGGCCCTGGACCGGGAGGCGTTCCTGCGGGGCAACTCCGTGTACTTCCCCGAGCGGGTCGTGCCCATGCTGCCGGAAGTGCTGTCGAACGAAATCTGCTCGCTGAATCCGCACGTCGACCGCTTGTGCTTCGCCTGCATCATGCGGATTGACGAGGAAGGCGAGGTGATCGACTACCGTTTCGATACCGCGGTGATGCGCTCCCATGCCCGGTTGACCTACAACCAGGTCGCCGCGGCGCTGCTGGACGGCGACGCCGGGGCACTCGGCGAGTTCCGGGGTCTGCTCCCGCAGCTCAACGACCTGTACGAGCTGTCGCGCATCCTCAACGAGCGCCGTGTCCAGCGCGGATCGCTGGAGCTCGAGCTGCCCGAGACCCGGATCGTTTTCGACGAAGAAAGAAAGATCCAACGCATCGAGCCCACCCAGCGCAACGACGCCCACCGCCTGATCGAGGAATGCATGCTGGCCGCCAATATCTGCGCCGCCGATTTCCTGGCCGAGCGCAAAGGCCCGGCCATTTACCGCATACACGAGCAGCCCGACGGCGACAAGATCGAGGACGCCCGGGCGTTCCTCGCGGAGTTCGGCCTGGTCCTGCGCGGGGGGCGGGAGCCGACGCCCAGGGACTTCGCCCAGATCGTCGAGCAGTGCCAGGATGAGCCGTTCTCCCACGTGGTCCAGGTGACCCTGCTGCGCAGCCTCAAGCAGGCCGTGTACAGCGTGGACCTGTCGGGGCATTTCGCGCTGGGCTTCGATCGCTATACGCATTTCACCTCGCCCATCCGCCGTTATCCCGACCTGATGGTGCATCGCCTGATCAAGGAACGGATCCGGCAGGGCGAGCGGGTGGATTTGGACTATGACCAGCTCGGCCGGATCGCGGAGCACTGCTCGGTGACCGAGCGCCGCGCCGACGAAGCGACCCGGGACGTGGTGCAGTGGCTAAAGACCGAGTTCATGCTGGAGCGGGTCGGCGAGGAATTCGACGGGGTGGTGAGCGGGGTCGCCGAGTTCGGCGTGTTCGTCGAGCTCAGCGAGTTGTACGTCGAGGGGCTGGTGCATGTCACCGCCCTGGGCGAGGACTACTTCCACTATGATCCCAAGCGGCGTCGGCTGACCGGCGAGCACTCGGGCGCCATGTTCCAGATCGGTGAAGAGGTACGGGTGCGGGTGGTGCGCGTGGACATCGACCAGGCGAAGATCGATTTCGAGCTGGTGGATGGCGGCGGCGGGCGCCGCAAAAAGAAAAAGCGCAGGCGCCGCAAGTGAGCGAGGCCTGGGTCTACGGGTGCCACGTCGTCGAGGCGCTGCTGGCCCGCGCACCGGAGCGCCTGCTGACGGTGCATTTCGATGCAGGCCGCTCCGACGCGCGCCTCAACGGCCTGCGGGCGCGCGTGGCATCCATGGGGCTCGCGGGAGAGGAGTGCCGCAAGCAGACCCTGGAGCGCCTGGTCGGCGACGCGGTTCACCAGGGGGTGGTGGCGCGGGTCCGTCCGGCCGCGCCGGTCGACGAGCAGTCGCTGTACCGCTGGCTGGATCGGGCCGAGCAGCCATTGGTGCTGGTGCTGGACGGTGTCCAGGACCCCCGCAACCTGGGAGCCTGTATCCGTACCGCGGACGCGGCCGGGGCCGGAATGGTGGTAATTTCCCGCTCGGAGTCGGCGGATCTGACCGCCGTGGCGCGCAAGGCGGCGAGCGGCGCGGCGGAGTGGCTGCCGGTCGCGCGGGTCGGCAACCTGGCCCGGGTGCTGGGCGGCTTGAAGGAGCGGGGGCTGTGGCTGCTGGGAGCGGACGAGCACGGCGAAACCGCCTATCACAAGGCCTCGCTCTCGGGTCCGGTGGGCGTGGTGCTGGGCGCCGAAGGCACCGGCCTGAGGCGGCTGACACGCAAGACCTGCGACGCGCTGGTGCATATCCCCATGCTCGGCGGCGTGGAAAGCCTCAACGTGTCGGTGGCCAGCGGCGTGATATTGTATGAAGCCCTGCGACAGCGATCGGAGGCATGACCGAGCCGAGTCGAATACTGACGCTGGTCGAGGACCTCGCCCGCGAGCTGCTCGACCGGCAATGGCGGTGTGTCACCGCCGAGTCCTGCACGGGCGGCGGCATCGCGCGGGCACTGACCGAGCTGCCGGGCAGCTCGGACTGGTTCGAGCGCGGATTCGTCACCTACAGCAACGAGGCGAAGCGGGAGATGCTGGGCGTAGCCGGGCAGACCCTCGAGCGCTACGGCGCCGTCAGCGAGCAGACGGCGCAGGAGATGGCCGAGGGCGCGCTGCGGTACAGCCGCGGCCAGGCGGCCGTCTCCGTGACGGGTGTGGCCGGCCCCTCGGGCGGCTCGGCCGCCAAGCCCGTCGGCATGGTGGTGTTCGCGTGGGCCGTGCGGGACGGCCCAACCACCACCCGGGTGCGGCGCTTCGACGGCGACCGCGGGCGCGTCCGGGAGGCGTCCGTCGAGCAGGCCCTGGAAGGCCTGCTGGTGCGTCTGCGACAGGCTTGACCGGGGCGGCCCGGCATGGCTGAGCCGAACGACACCGGACGGTACTTTCTCGCCGCCTGGCCGGACGAAACGGTCCGCGCCGGGCTCGCTGCGTGGGCGGAGACGCTGCGGGTCGGTTCCTCTGCGCGGCGGATTCCCGCCTCCAGGCTGCACATGACGCTGGTGTTCCTGGGGGCGCTCGACGCGCCGCGGCTGGAGGCGGTGCGCGCCGTAGCGGCGGACACCGCCTGGCCGGGCGCCGTGCTGAAGCTGGACCGCATCGGCTACTGGAAGCGCTCCCGGATCGTCTGGGCCGGCTCGCGGGACGGCGCCATCGCTCTGACGACCTTCGCTGAGACCCTGCGCGACCGGCTGAGACGGCTGGGGTTCCGGATCGAGGAACGGCCGTTCCTGCCCCATGTCACGCTGTACCGGAACGCCGGCCGCCGGCCCCGGTGGCAGCAGCGGGTCATCGAGTGGCGAATCGACGCACTGTGCCTCGTTCAGTCCATCCGGTCATCCGAAGGCGCTCGCTACCAGGTCCTCGAGCGTTGGTGCGCTTCCGGTGCTGTGGAATAATCACCCGTCGAGGTGATGACGCCGCGCCGCCGGCGCGGCGAGCATAAGGCTGCACGGGCGGCCGGCCATCGGAGCCGCGGCGCGCATCGAACACGCTGTGGCGGGAACACATCGCTGTTAGAATCGGCCCGCAAATCACGCCATTGAGGCCGCCCCGTAAAGGGGTTCCTATCAGTGTCAACACTACCGGAGACAAACGTGGACGAAGACAAGCAGAAAGCTCTGCAGGCAGCCCTGGGCCAGATCGAACGGCAGTTCGGCAAGGGTTCCGTAATGCGCATGGGCGACGCAGAGGTCGCCAAGGACGTGGCTGCGGTGCCCACCGGCTCCCTGGGGCTGGACATCGCCCTGGGCGTAGGCGGCCTGCCCCGCGGCCGGGTGGTGGAGATATACGGGCCGGAGTCATCCGGCAAGACTACGTTGAGCCTGTCGGCGATCGCCCAGGCCCAGAAGCTGGGCGGCACGGCCGCCTTCATCGACGCCGAGCACGCCCTGGATCCGGGCTACGCCGGCCGACTGGGGGTGAATGTCGAGGACCTGCTGGTGTCGCAGCCCGATACCGGCGAGCAGGCGCTGGAGATCGCCGACATGCTGGTGCGCTCGGCCGCCGTGGACGTGGTGGTGGTCGACTCCGTCGCGGCTTTGACTCCCAAGGCCGAGATCGAGGGCGAGATGGGTGATTCCCACATGGGGCTGCAGGCCCGCCTGATGTCCCAGGCCCTGCGCAAGCTCACCGCCAACATCAAGCGTTCCGGCACCCTGGTGATCTTTATCAACCAGATTCGCATGAAAATCGGCGTGATGTTCGGCAACCCCGAGACCACGACCGGCGGCAACGCCCTCAAGTTCTACTCCTCGGTGCGCCTGGATATCCGCCGCATCGGCGCCATCAAGAAGGGCGACGAAGTGCTGGGCAACCAGACCCGGGTCAAGGTGGTCAAGAACAAGGTGGCACCGCCGTTCAGGCAGACGGAGTTCGATATCCTGTACAACGAGGGCATCTCCCGGGAGGGAGAGATCATCGACCTCGGCGTGGAGAATGGCGTCGTCGAGAAGTCCGGGGCCTGGTACAGCTACCAGGGCGAACGGATCGGCCAGGGCAAGGACAATGCCCGGCAGTTCCTGAGGGACAACCCACAGATCGCCGCGCAGATCGAGAACCGGATCCGGGAAGCCCTGGGCCTGCCGGCTCGCGAAGGCGCCGTGGCGGCGCCGGACGCCGGGGCCGAAGGAGACGACGGCGCGGATGCACCCGGGGAGGACGTCGCCGGGACGCCGGCGCCGGCCGCCAAGACCCGCGCCAAAGGCGGTAAGCGCAAGACCGCCGGGGCGTGACAAGGGCCGAATGAGCGGCGAGCCCGGCCGGGACGAGCTGCTGGCCCAGACCATGCGCTGGCTCGCCCGGCGGGAGTACAGCGTGCACGAGCTCGGGCGGCGGCTGCGTGACAAGGGCTACCCGGCGACGGAAGTCGCCGGCGTGCTGGCGGAGCTCGAGTCGGGCGGCCTGGTCAGTGATCGACGGTTCGCCGAGTCTTTGGTACGCAGCCGGGTCGAGCGCGGCTACGGTCCGATGAAGATCGCCCATGAGCTGCGCGCCAAGGGCATCGACGATGCCCTGGTCGACGAGGTCGTTGATGACGACGAGGACTACTGGACGGCGCGGCTCCGGGTCGTCTGGGAGAAGCGCTACGGCCGCGCCCCGGACAGCTACCAGGAGTGGGCCCGCCAGGCCCGCGGTCTGCAGAGCCGCGGCTTCAGCGCCGACCAGGTCCGGCGCGTCATTCCGGACATCGATTCCGAGCCTGAGCCCTAACGGCGGCGCGTCATGCCATCGCCACGGCGTGCCGAGCCGCGCGATTCAAGCCGACCCGTTGCCATGGATCGGGAAAGTTCCCGGCGATCCCGATGCTGGCGCAATCCATGCCGGGTCACCGGCGGCCTCGTCCGCGCATGCGTGACGGCAAAGGCCCGCAACCGTTGAGATCATACTCAAAGGCCGCACAGAGAACTGTGCGGGCGGGAATCTTTGAGACTCGACAGCGAATGTCGCTACAATCGCCGGCACGCGCCGCGGTGAGCCGGGACTTTATTGATTTTATATTATGAAAACAGCGGATATCAGACGAGCCTTTCTGGACTATTTCCAGCGCAACGGTCACGAAGTCGTGCCCAGCAGCCCGCTCGTGCCGGGCAACGACCCGACGCTGTTGTTCACCAATGCCGGCATGGTCCAGTTCAAGGACGTGTTCCTCGGCCACGACAAGCGTCCCTACCAGCGGGCGGCGACGGTGCAGCGCTGCGTCCGGGCCGGCGGCAAGCACAATGATCTCGAGAACGTCGGCTACACCGCGCGCCATCACACTTTCTTCGAGATGCTGGGCAACTTCAGCTTCGGGGACTATTTCAAGCGCGAGGCGATCCATTACGCCTGGGAGCTGCTGACCCGGGACTTCGGCCTGTCCGCGGACAAGCTCTGGGTCACGGTCTACGAGGAGGACGACGAGGCCGCCGATATCTGGCTGAAAGAAATCGGCGTGCCCGAGTCGCGGTTCGCCCGCATCGGCGCCCACGACAATTTCTGGGCGATGGGTGACACCGGCCCGTGCGGGCCCTGCAGCGAGATCTTCTACGACCACGGCCCCGGCGTCGAGGGCGGCCCGCCGGGCAGCCCGGACCAGGACGGGGACCGCTACGTGGAAATCTGGAACCTGGTGTTCATGCAGTACAACCGCGAGGCGGACGGCAGCATGGAGCCGCTTCCCAAGCCGTCGGTGGACACGGGCATGGGGCTGGAGCGCCTGGCCACGGTCCTGCAGGGCGTGCACAGCAACTATGATATCGATCTGTTCCGGAATCTGTTGGCCGCGGCGCGCGAGGTGACCGGGGCGGCGGACCCGGAGGACAAGTCGCTGCGGGTCCTGGCCGATCACATCAGGTCCACGGCCTTCCTGATCGCCGA
>JBEPXV010000090.1:0-6991 GCA_041641695.1 Gammaproteobacteria bacterium
ACTGGAAACGATTCCAGTATGCCGCGGCCATGGAAGGCCAGGTGCGGCCCTTGTCTGGCGGAACCCCAGGTGGAACCCCAGGCGTGAGGCGGTCAAATCGGCCGCGCGGAAATGAGACGTAAATACTTGATTTGATTGGTGGGCCGTGAAGGGCTCGAACCTTCGACCCGCTGATTAAGAGTCAGCTGCTCTGCCAACTGAGCTAACGGCCCGTTTTGATCGTGGTGCCCGGAAATCCCGGCAGTAAAGGGTGCGGCTTTGGTGGATTGCTTCGTCGCATTGCTCGGCGCAATGACGACTCATCTTTGGTTCAGGGTTTTCTCTGAACCATGAAACTGGGGTGAGCGATGGGAATCGAACCCACGACCGCAGGAGCCACAATCCTGAGCTCTACCAACTGAGCTACGCCCACCATTTATACAAGTATCGAATATTTGGATTGCAGTGTCGAGGGGCCGGGCGGCGCAACCGCCGGCCTGCGACAGCGACCCGGGGCCATTGACACGCTGACGGCGCGTGCTTTCCCGATACTCAGCGGCCGGGGGCACTCCACAGAGCAAGTGCCCCAGGCATATATCTCTGGCGCGCCCGACAGGACTTGAACCTGTAACCTACGGCTTAGAAGGCCGTTGCTCTATCCGGTTGAGCTACGGGCGCATGCGCTTTCTGCCGGGCCCGCCGTCCGGGGCCCGCCGGGGCGGGCCGGACGGACCGGTAACTGGTCGGGGCAGAGGGATTTGAACCCCCGACTCCCTGCTCCCAAAGCAGGTGCGCTACCAGACTGCGCCATGCCCCGTTCCCACAGCGACAACATTCTGGAATCCGCCAATCGAAATCTGGATAATCCCGCCGATTTCACCGCCTTGGCGGCCGAAATTCCCCTTGGAATGACCAGGGAACGACTCCGTTCAGAGCGGCTGCCGGGGAGGATGCGACTATAGAGCGTCGGCTCGCCAAAAAGCAACCCGGAAACCCGCGCAGCGGCTCTCCAATCACCACGACGCCGAGTGAAACCATGAGTGCACAGATTCTTGACGGAAAAGCAGTTTCCGAGCGCATCATCAATGAAATAAGGGCTGAGACGGACGAGCGCAAGGCGCGCGGCCTGCGGGCTCCGGGCTTGGGCATGATCCTGGTGGGCGAGAACCCCGCCTCCGCCGTGTATGTCCGGAACAAGGAGAAATCCTGCCGGAAGTCCGGCGTACGCTCGATCATGCACCGACTGCCTGAGGAAACCACCCAGGCCGACCTCCTCGCGCTCATCGATCAGCTGAACGACGACCCGGAGGTCGACGGCATCCTGGTGCAGCTGCCGCTGCCCGACCAGGTCGACGAGAATGCGGTCATCGAGCGCATCGCCCCGGAGAAGGATGCCGACGGCTTTCATCCCTACAGCATGGGCCGGCTGGCGCTGGGCCTGCCCGGCTTCCGACCCTGTACGCCCCGGGGCATCATGACCCTGCTGGCGGAAACCGGGGTCGACATCAGCGGCAGGGACGCGGTGATCGTGGGGCGGTCCCACATCGTCGGCCGGCCGATGGCCCTGGAGCTGATCAGCGCCAGCGCCACGGTGACCGTCTGCCACAGCCGCACCCGCGACCTGCAGGATAAGGTCGCCGCCGCCGACATCGTGGTGGCCGCGGTGGGCCGGGCGCAATTCATCCGCGGCGAATGGATCAAGCCGGGGGCGGTGGTGATCGACGTGGGCATCAACCGGCTGGATGACGGCTCCCTGGTGGGCGACGTCGCCTACGAGCCCGCCGCGGAGCGGGCCTCCTGGATCACCCCGGTGCCCGGCGGCGTCGGTCCGATGACGGTGGCATCGCTGCTGCAGAACACCCTGGACAGCGCCCGGAGCCGCGACGGGGCTTGAAATCGCCCGCGCCGCCACCATTTAAGGCGGCAGTCCTGCAACAGCGCGGCGCCCCGCCGGCGCCGCGCCCGTGGCGAATCAACTCCGGTCCAAAGGATAGACAGCAACAATGAGCCAAACCGAAACCCACGAGTTCCAGAGCGAAGTCAACCAGCTTCTCAACCTGGTCATCCACTCCTTGTACAGCCACAAGGAGATCTTCCTGCGCGAGCTGATCTCCAACGCTTCCGACGCCTGCGACCGGCTGCGGTTCCTGTCCCTGACGGACGAGTCGCTGCTGGAGGACGACGGCGAGCTTGCGATCACCGTCGACTACGACAGCGACGGGAGCACGGTCACGGTTCGCGACAACGGCATCGGCATGACCCGGGATGAGGTCCTGGAGAACATCGGCACCATCGCCCGCTCCGGCACCAAGGAATTCGTGCAATCCCTCACCGGTGACCAGTCAAAGGACAGCAACCTTATCGGCCAGTTCGGTGTCGGGTTCTATTCGGTGTTCATGGTCGGCGACCGGGTGACTCTGACTTCCCGCAAGGCAGGATCGCCGCCCGGGGAAGGCGTGCGCTGGGAGTCCGACGGTAACGGCCAGTTCACGCTGGAAACGGTGGAAGACGCGCCGCGCGGCACGGAGATCGTGATCCAGCTCAAGGACGATGCCAAGGAGTACGCCGACGGCCACCGGCTCAGGACCATCATCAACAAGTACTCCGACCACATATCCCTGCCCATCCGGATGCCGGAGATGGACGGCGATAAGAAGAAGGACAGCTTCGAGACGGTCAACAAGGGCTCGGCGCTGTGGGCGCGCGGAAAGTCGGAAATCACCCAGGGCGACTACAACACCTTTTACAAGACCCTGAGCTACGACTCCGACCCGCCGCTGGCCACCATTCACAACCAGGTCGAGGGCAACCTGGAGTACATATCGCTGTTCTTCATCCCCTCACGGGCGCCGTTCGACCTGTGGAACCGGGAGAACCGCCACGGGGTAAAGCTGTACGTCCGCCGGGTGTTCATCGCGGACGACGCCGAGCACCTGATGCCGAACTACCTGCGCTTCGTGCGCGGCATCGTGGACTCCGCGGACCTGCCCCTGAACGTGTCCCGCGAGTTCCTGCAGCACAACAAGGCCATTGACAAGATCCGGGCGGCGTCGATCAAAAGGATTCTGGGGGAGCTCAAGCGCATAGCGAAGGCCGAGCCCCACAACTACCAGAAGTTCTGGAACGAGTTCGGCCAGGTGATGAAGGAAGGCATCGTCGAGGACCACGACAATCAGGAAACCATCGCTCAGCTCGCCCGGTTCACGACCACCCGGAGCGAGGGAGTCGAGCAGACCATCTCGCTCGACGAGTACATCGAGCGCATGCCGGAAAGCCAGAAGGCGATCTACTATGTCACCGCCGATTCCCACGGAGCGGCCAGGAGCTCGCCGCACCTGGAGATCTTCCGCAAGCACGACATCGAGGTGCTGCTGCTCAGCGACCCGGTGGACGAATGGGTGGTCAACAGCCTGAACGAATACGCCGAAAAGCCCCTCAAGTCTGTGGCCAAGGGCGAGCTGGATCCCGAAGAGCTCGGTGACAGCGAAACCGAGGCCGAATCCAAGCCGGCCGAGGAACTCAAGCCCCTGCTGGAAAAATTCAAAAGCGTGCTGTCCGAGCAGGTGAAGGACGTCCGGGCGAGCCGGCGGCTCACCGACTCGCCGGCGTGCCTGGTGGCGGACGAGCACGATCTAGGGGGCAACCTGGAGCGGATTCTGAAGGCCATGGGCCAGGATGCGCCGGCGCACAAGCCGATCCTGGAGCTGAACCCGGACCACCCCATCATCAAGGACCTGGATCCGGAAGCCGACGGCTTCGAGGACTGGGCCCGGGTGCTGTTCGACCAGGCTGCGCTGAGCGAAGGCGCCCAGCTCAAGGAGCCGGCGGCCTACGTCAAGCGCGTCAACGCGCTGCTGAGCGGCAAGCAGCCGGAGCGCTCACGGATCATTACTCCGTCGTAGAGCCAAAAAGGCGACGAAGAAAAAGGGGGTCAGAGAGGGATTTTCCCTGGAAGAAAAAGGGGGTCAGAGAGGGATTTTCCCCAGGGGAAAATCCCTCTCTGACCCCCTTTTTCTTTCTCGGGAAAATCCCTCTCTGACCCCCTTTTTCCATTACAGCGCGCTGATCTTGCCCAGGTGACCCCGGGCCCGGGCGTCGCCGACCCAGTCGATTTCACCGTTCGCGTCGTGGGCGGGGTTGCCGTCCTTGTCCACGCAGTAGCGGCCGAACACGACATGGTCCTGGACGAAGCCGGCGGACCCGATGTGGGTGTGCTCGAACAGGATGCTGCGGGAGATGATGGCGCCGCTTTCCACATGGCAGCCGTGCCCGATCCAGGTCGGCCCGACGATTTCGGCGCCGGCCTCGATCCGCGAGCTGCTCCCGATGTACACCGGGCCCTCGATATGGACCTGTGACCAGTCGACCCGGACGTTGATGCCGGTCCACACGCCCGGCTGGACCTGCTTGCCCGGCATCAGGATGTCACGCAGCTTGCCCTGCATGAGCTGCTGGTTGGCCTCCCAGTAATCGCTGAGCCGGCCGATGTCGACCCAGTTGAACGGCTCATGGATGGCGTAGAATGGCAGCTGCTGCTCGACAATCTTGGGAAACAGCTCGCCGCCGATGTCGTATTCCTGCTCCGAGGGAATCAAGTCCAGGACCTCCGGCTCGAAGATATAGATACCGGTATTCACCAGATTGGACCGGGCCTCCTCCACCGACGGCTTCTCCTGGAAGGACTCGATGCGCCCGTCCGTGTCGCAGACCACGACGCCGTAGTTCGGCACCTTGGACTGGGGCACCTTGTGGACGCAAATGCTGGCGACCGCCCCCGTCTGCCAGTGCTTGCGTAACGCCCGGGTCAGGTCCAGGTCGATCAACGCGTCGCCGCACACGACGATGAAAGTGTCGTCAAAGAACCCGCTGAAGTCCTGGATGCGCTTGATACCGCCCGCCGAGCCGATCGGCAGGGCCACGATCTCGCCCTCCTCGATGTACCCTTCGAACGAATAGCCGATATTCACGCCCCAGCGGCGGCCGTCGCCGAAGTAGTGCTCGATCTGGTCCGGGAGATGGCTGACGTTCACCATGATCTCGTCGACGTTGTGGCGCGCCAGCTCTTCGATCAGGTATTCCATGACCGGCTTGCCGAGTATCGGCACCATGGGCTTGGGCATTTCATAGGTAAGCGGCTGAACGCGGGTCCCCTTGCCCGCTGCCAGAATCATGGCTTTCATGCTCGTCCTCGTACGTCGTTCGAATGGCGCTAGGATACATCAATCCCCGGGCCGGGGGATGTCCCGGCTGACCGGGCGGCCGGATGGCGGCGCTTCAAGGTGTCTCGTCAGGGAAATTCGCACTTGCTCCAACGGCCGATTCTGTTTGAGAATGGCGAAAACAGAATTCATTCTGGCGCAGGAGAGGAGAGATACGGACCGTGTCCAGCAGTTTTACCGAGGCTTCCCCGAAGCTGACGGCGTTGTTTGCCCGTCGTTTCTCCACGGGCACCTCTATGCGCGAGCAGCACGGCCGCGACGAGGGCCATTTGCCGGCCGAGCCTCCGGAGGGGGTCATCTTCCCGGAGTCCACCGAGGAAGTCGCCCGGGCGTTGGGCATCTGCCACCAGCACCGCGTTCCGGTTATCCCCTATGGCGTCGGCACCTCCCTGGAAGGCCAGGTCATGGCCAGCCGGGGAGGATTGTGCATCGACCTGTCCAGAATGAACAGGGTGCTCGAGGTCAACGCCGAGGACCTGGATGCCCGTGTGGAAGCGGGCGTAACCCGCAGGCAGCTGAATCACGAGTTGAAGGACCAGGGCCTGTTCTTTCCGGTGGACCCCGGTGCCGATGCCACCATCGGCGGCATGGCGTCGACCCGCGCATCCGGCACCAACGCCGTTCGCTACGGCACGATTCGCGACAATGTCATGGGCCTCACCGTGGTGCTGGCCGACGGCCGCGTGATCCGAACCGGCGGGCGCGCCCGCAAGTCAGCGGCGGGCTATGACCTGACCAGTCTTTTAGTCGGCGCCGAAGGCACTCTCGGCGTCATCACCGAGCTGACGGTGCGCCTGTACGGCAAGGTCGACGGCATCTCGTCGGCGGTGTGCAGCTTCGAGGCGCTGGAGGGCGCCGTAGATACCGTGATCGAGACCATACAACTCGGTATCCCGGTGGCACGCATCGAGCTGCTCGACGATGTGCAGGTGGAAGCCATCAACCGGTATTCGGGCAGCGACTACGCGGTGGCGCCGACCCTGTTCATGGAGTTCCACGGCACTCCGGAGAGCGTCCAGGAAAACGCCCGCATGGTCGGGGAGATCGCTGCGGAGCACGACGGCCGCGACTTCCAGTGGGCGGTCAACGAGGATGAGCGGCAGGCCCTGTGGCGGGCCCGGCACGACGCGGCCTACGCGTGCAAGGCACTGCGGCCGGGCTGTGAGATGTGGCCGACTGATGTGTGCGTACCCATCTCACGGCTGGCCGAATGCATCAGGGAAACGCGCAGGGATATCGACGAAAGCGGCCTGACCGCGCCCATCGTGGGCCATGTCGGCGACGGCAACTTTCACGTGGTGATAGTCCTGGATACGAATGACAAGGAGGAATCGCGCCGCGCCCACGATTTCAACCGGCGGCTGATCGGCCGCGCCCTGTCCATGGGCGGGACCTGCACCGGCGAGCATGGTATCGGCCTGGGCAAACGTGCCGAGCTGGAAGATGAGCACGGCGAGTCGGTGGAAGTCATGCTGGCCATCAAGCAGGCCCTGGATCCCCTCAATATCATGAACCCGGGGAAGATTTTCCGGAACACCTGACCGGCGCGTGCCTGCGGCCGTGTCAGCGGCCGATCAACCGCCTTGCCGGCAAGCTGCGCCTCCTGACGATCCGGTATACTTGCGGCAGGTGGCACCGACCGATGCAATGCATGAAAGCGATTCAGCCCCCCGGCATCTCCGGCGTTCCGGCACGCCGGGGACACGAGCCAACCCATTAATGACCCGGACACTGCGCATCGGCCAGCTCATTATTGTCGCCGCGTGCACGGGGCTCGCCGGGCTCACCCCGGC
>JBEPXV010000091.1:0-6983 GCA_041641695.1 Gammaproteobacteria bacterium
AAATCGCGAGTCTCGCCGACGTTGCCATTCAGGTTCACTATGGAATCACTGCCGGCTATCCGCAAACGCGGCACCGCGATTGCCGCGCCGACCAACTTGACGATACCGGTGCCCGCGCCACGCTGTTGGCATCACGGCCAATCGGTTGTTGCGCTACTCATCGCCAGCGGGATAGCACACCCGTACCATGGCGTTCAGCGGCGTCAGGTGCGGACCCTTGCGGACCCGGATTCGACCCAACCGCCGAGGGAAGGCTCGAATGTCGGGCGCGGATCGGCACCGCTCGACGCAGCCACCTCGGGAGGCAGTCTGAACGAGCCCCGCTTGGTCTCCTGGTTGCCGTTGCGCCCGCAGGCCCGGATCAGGCCCGGGCAGGGGTCTGACTCAAACGCGGTCACCTCGATATAGAACCAGTCATCACGCGTGCCCGGCACCTCCAGCTCGTGGCGATTGGGATTTCGAGGACGCGGTTATGCAGGCACTGCATGACTTCCATGATGAAACAGCGATGGCGCACAATGCTTTACTGCATGCCCCTTTGCTCCGGCGCCACAGCACCCGCCGCGATCCCGATGCATTGCGGACGCTGATCCGGGAAACCAGCGCCGGGCGCCTGGAGACAAGGCAGCACCCCTGCTCCCTGCACGACGTACTGGATCGAACCTATTTCACACCTGTCGGCAAGCAGCACGCGGCGGGCGCCGACCTTCACGTTTCCGAGCGCACCCTGCGCCGCCGGCTGCGGGAGGCGGAATCGCAGCTCGTCGACACTCTGTGGGAGCTGGAAACCGGCAGCGCTTAACGCGCATCGACCGTCACCATCACATCAGCGTCGTTCTATTCGCTCCGGCGTCAACGTTTCGTGCTCCGCGCAAACTCTGCGCTAAACAAGGGTATCCCTGTGTTCGAACAAATGGAGACTGCCCTCGTTCGAGGAACTGCGCGACATTCACAGCTGACTTACGCGACTGTTCCTGCGCCAATCCACACCACATGCTCACGAGAAGAGTCTCCAGAACTTCGTGTTGTCGACATAAGCTCCCGCAGACGTTGCAACGCCCACAACTATCCAACCACCTGACACCGTTCAAGCGTTTTCGTGATAGCGCCGTCCTCTTGTTGATCGAATCCGTGCAGAGAAAGTTTCAGCTTGAACCGCACCTCAACCTCCTCGCATCCGCGTGCTCACGGGGTGACGTTTACCCGTGAATCGGCTGCCGGCTCTTACCGGTTCAATCGTCGTGAACGTTTGCGTGGAGCAAGGAACGTCTCGCGGGCTTCATTCGTGAAGGCCGCGAGACGATTTCGGCAAAAAACGCTACGCCGCCTTGCGATCGTCCGAGGCGAGCTGGCGCAGCACGTACTGCAGGATGCCGCCGTGCATGTAGTAGTCCCATTCCTTCGGGGTGTCGATGCGCACGCGCGCCTTGAACTCACGGTCGCCATTGCCGCCGCGGGCCTTGACCGTGACTTCGGTGACGCCCGATTCCAGACCCTCGATATCGAGCTCCTCCTCGCCGCTGAGCGACTCGCGGTCGTCGCTGTTCTGGAACTGCAGCGGCAGCACGCCCATGCCGATCAGGTTGGAGCGATGGATGCGCTCGTAGGACTCGGCGATCACCGCCCGCACACCCAGCAGGCGGGTGCCCTTGGCCGCCCAGTCGCGCGACGACCCGGTGCCGTACTCCTTGCCCGCGATCACGATCAACGGCACGCCGTCCTTCTGATACTGCATGGAGGCGTCGTAGATCGACATCTGCTCGCCGTCCGGCAGGTGCCGCGTCCAGCCGCCCTCGGTGCCGGGCGCCATCTCGTTGCGCAGCCGGATGTTGGCGAAGGTGCCGCGCATCATCACCTCATGGTTGCCGCGCCGGGAGCCATAGGAATTGAACTGGCCCTGGGACACGCCTTTGTCGAGCAGGTACTTGCCGGCCGGGGAATCCGGCGCGATGGAGCCGGCGGGTGATATGTGGTCCGTGGTGATGGAGTCGCCCACCTTGACCAACACCCGCGCGCCCTTGATCTCCTCGATCGGCGCCGGCTCGCGCGGCATGCCTTCGAAGAACGGCGGCTTGCGGATATAGGTCGAGTCGCGATCCCAGTCGAACAGCGATCCCTCGGGGGTATCAATCTTCCGCCAGCGCTCGTCGCCCTTGAACACGTCGGCGTACTTGGACCGGAACATTTCCCGGTCGATAGTGCTGTCGACCACTTTGTCGATATCCGCTTTGGCCGGCCAGATATCCTTCATGTAAACATCCTTGCCGTCGGCGTCCCGGGCGATCGGGTCCTTGTACAGATCGATGTTGGTGGTGCCTGCGATGGCGAAGGCAACCACCAGCGGCGGCGACGCCAGGAAGTTCATTTTCACGTCGGGATGAATCCGGCCCTCGAAGTTGCGGTTGCCGGACAGCACCGAGCACGCCACCAGGTTGCCGCCATGGATGGCGTCGCTGATCTCCTCGCGCAACGGACCCGAGTTGCCGATGCAGGTGGTGCAGCCGTAGCCGACGATGTCGAAGCCCAGGCTCTCCAGGGGCTCGAGAAGGTTGGACTTCTCCAGATATTCGGTGACCACCTGGGAGCCGGGAGCCAGCGAGGTTTTCACCCAGGGCTTGACCGTTATGCCTTTCTCCTTGGCGTTCTTAGCCAGCAGCCCCGCACCGACGATGACATCGGGATTGGACGTATTGGTGCAACTGGTGATCGCCGCGATCACGACATCGCCATCGGACAGAGTGAAAGTCTCGCCGTCCATGGTGACTTCGCGCGCACCATTGTGGTGCGCGGCCTGGCCGTCAACAGCGGTATCGCCGCCCTCGCTTTCGAAGCGCGCCTCGGCCGGATCGACGCCGTCGTCCCGCTCGGCCTCCAGCTCGCGCCGATGACGGCCGATCACCTGCTTGGACTCGCTCAGGGCGATGCGGTCCTGGGGCCGTTTGGGACCGGCCACGGAGGGCTCGACGCTGCCCAGATCGAGCTCCAGCACGTCGGTGTAACTCGCCTCGGCCGCGCCGGTCTCCCGGAACATGCCCTGACGGCGGGCATAAGCCTCCACCAGGGCGATCTGCTCCTCGCTGCGTCCGGTGAGATTCAGGTAATCGAGGGTAGCCTGGTCGACGGGGAAAATACCCACCGTGGCGCCGTACTCGGGGCACATGTTCGAGATGGTGGCCTGGTCGGCGATGGTGAGGTGGTCCAGGCCGTCGCCGAAGAACTCGACGAAGTTCCCCACCACGCCTTTCTCGCGCAGCATCTGCACCACGGTCAGCACCAGGTCGGTGGCGGTAGCGCCTTCGGCCAGCTCGCCCAGCAGCCGGAAACCGATGACCCGCGGGATCAGCATCGGGATCGGCTGCCCGAGCATGGCGGCCTCCGCCTCGATGCCGCCCACACCCCAGCCGAGCACGCCCACGCCGTTGATCATGGTGGTGTGCGAGTCGGTGCCCACCAGGGTGTCTGGGTAGGCCTGCGGCGCGCCGTCGGCGGTCTTGTTGTAAACCACTTGGGCCAGGTACTCGAGGTTCACTTGGTGCACGATGCCGGTGGCGGGCGGCACCACGCTGAAATTCTTGAAGGCGCCCTGGCCCCAGCGCAGGAACTGGTAGCGCTCCTGGTTGCGCTTGTATTCCAGGGCGGCGTTCAGGTCCAGGGCCTTGCCGCTGCCGTAGTGGTCCACCATGACCGAGTGGTCGATCACCAGGTCGGCCTGGGACAACGGGTTGATCAGGTCCGGATCGGCGCCGAGGTCGCGCATCGCTTCGCGCATCGTCGCCAGGTCCACCACCGCCGGCACCCCGGTAAAATCCTGCAGCAGCACCCGAGCCGGAGTGAAAGCGATCTCCCTGCTGGGCTCGGCCTTCGCATCCCAGCTCGCCAGAGCCTCGATATCCTCACGCGTCACGCTCTCGCCGTCCTCGTGCCGGAGCAGGTTCTCCAACAGGATCTTCAGCGAGTACGGCAGCCTTGTCAGGTCAAAGCGGTCGGACAGGGCGTCGAGGGCATGGATCTCGTAGGACTTCCCGCCGACTTCCAGGTTGGTGCGCGCGTCGAAGCTGTTCATCAGGTATCAGGTCTCCATTCAAAGAGTGGTCTGCAGCCGGGCGGCTGCATCGGCTCAGGGGGCCGGGGAGCGTTTGCCGCCGGGGATGTGACCGATTCTACCAAAACCGGGCCCACCTTTTCAGGGCGCGCAGGGCGCGGCTGTTGCCGGACCGCCGGCGGCCGGTTGACTCGGCATGCCGGCCACTCGAATTGCCTAGGCCGGGGCTTGTATACTGGAGTACGACAATCATAATGACCGGCTCCGGGTACGCCCCAGGGTACGCCCCCGAGTAAGCACTACCGCCGCCGGCAATCCGCAACAGCGAGGTCACGCCATGGGAGACTACCAAGCCATTTACGACCGCTCCATCGAGGACCCCGAGGGATTCTGGGGCGAAGTCGCCGAGGATATCCACTGGTACCGGAAATGGGACAGGGTCCTGGACGACGCCAACGCGCCGTTCTACAAGTGGTTCACCGGCGGCGAGCTGAACACCTGCTACAACTGCGTGGACCTGCACGTCGACAACGGCCGCGGCGACCAGGCGGCATTGATTTATGACAGCCCGGTCACCGATTCCCAGCGCACTTACACCTACTCGCAGCTCAAAGACGCGGTGTCGGCTTTCGCGGGAGCACTCCGTGCCCAGGGCGTCGGCAAGGGCGACCGGGTGATCATCTACATGCCCATGGTGCCCGAGGCGGTGATCGCCATGCTGGCCTGCGCCCGCCTGGGAGCCGTCCACTCGGTGGTGTTCGGCGGCTTTGCCTCAAACGAGCTCGCCACCCGGATCGACGACGCCAAGCCCAAAGTGCTGGTGTCTGCATCCTGCGGCATCGAGCCGGGCCGCACCGTCGAGTATAAGCCGCTGCTGGACGGAGCGATCGAGCGGGCCACCCACAAGCCCGATCGCTGCATCATCCTCCAGCGGCCGCAGCTCGAGGCAGCGCTGGGGGACCGGGACCTCGACTGGCAGCAGGCCCTGGAGCAGGGCGAGCCGGCCGAGTGCGTCCCCGTCGCCGCCACCGACCCGCTGTATATTCTCTATACGTCCGGCACCACCGGCCAACCGAAAGGCGTGGTCCGCGACAACGGCGGTCACGCGGTGGCCCTGAAATGGACCATGAAGAACGTCTACGACACCGACGCCGGCGACGTCTACTGGGCGGCGTCCGATGTCGGCTGGGTGGTGGGGCACTCGTACATCGTCTACGCGCCGCTGTTGAAGGGTTGCACCACCGTGATGTTCGAGGGCAAGCCGGTCGGCACCCCCGACGCCGGTGCCTTCTGGCGCGTCATCGCCGAGCACAAAGTGTCGGTCATGTTCACCGCGCCCACTGCGTTCCGGGCGATCAAGAAGGAGGATCCCCGCGGCGAGTACATGAAGAAATACGACCTGTCGAAGTTCCGGATCCTGTTCCTGGCCGGGGAGCGCTGCGACCCCGACACCCTCAACTGGGCGGAGGATATGCTCAACGTGCCGGTCATCGACCACTGGTGGCAGACGGAAAGCGGCTGGTCCATCGCCGCCAACTGCATGGGCATCGAGCGATTCGAGATCAAGCCGGGGTCCCCCACCAAGCCGGTGCCGGGGTATGACGTGCGCATACTTGGCGAATCCGGCGAGGAAGTCGCCCCGGGCGACATGGGCGCCATCACCGTCAAGCTGCCGCTGCCGCCGGGAACATTCCCCACCCTCTGGCACAACGACGAGCGCTACCGGGAATCCTACATGACGCGCTTCCCGGGCTACTACCTCACCGGCGACGCGGGCTACAAGGACGAGGACGATTATCTTTGGATCATGAGCCGCATCGACGACGTCATCAACGTCGCCGGCCACCGGCTGTCCACCGGGGCCATCGAGGAGGCACTGGCTTCCCACCCGGACGTCGCCGAATGCGCGGTGCTGGGCGCTGCGGACGAGATGAAGGGCCAGCTGCCGGTGGGGCTGGTGGTGCTCAAGGCCGGCGTCGAGCGGAATGAATCCGAAATCATCAGCGAGCTGGTGGCGCTGGTTCGCGAGCACATCGGCCCGGTGGCTGCCTTCAAGCAGGCCGCCGTGGTGCAGCGCCTGCCCAAGACCCGCTCCGGCAAGGTCCTGCGCGGCACCATGCGCAAAATCGCCGACGGCGAGCCCTGGAATACGCCGGCCACCATCGACGACCCGGCCATCCTGGATGAGATCGCCGGGTCATTGAAAAAGCTGGGATATCCGAAGCAATAGGCGGCGGCCGGACGCGGCCGGCGAAAAGCGCCGGCTACAGCGGCTGTACCGGCGTCCAGTCGCTGCGGTTGGCGATCCACTCCGGGCGCCGGCCCGGCGCCGCGAACGGCTCGACGAGCGTGTTCTCGACGCTGTTGAACACCATGAACACGTTGCTTCGCGGGTAGGGCGTGATATTGGAATTGGACCCGTGCATGACGTTGCACTCGAAAAAGACCACCGAGCCCACGGGGCCGGTCAGGCTTTCCAGACCGCCTTCCGACACCAGCTTCTCCAGGGTAGCGGGCTCGGGCACGCCGATGTACTGCTGCTTCAGCGATTCCCTGTAATGATTGGCCGGCGTATCGCCCAGGCAGCTCACGAAGTACCGGTGCGAGCCGGGAATCACCATGAGCGGGCCATTGAACTCGTAGTTGTGAGTCAGGCTTATGGTGCAGCTCACCGCGCGCATCCGCGGCATGCCGTCCTCGGCGTGCCAGGTCTCGAAATCGGAATGCCAGTAGAACTCGCGGCCGTGTATTCCCGGCTTGTAGTTGATCCGGCTGTGGTGGAAGTACACCTCGCTGCCGAGCAGCTGCCGGGCGACGTCGACGATCCGCCGGTCGCGGCACAGCCGCGCCAGCAGCTCGTTGTTGTCGTGGATGCCGAAAATCGAGCGTATCTCGCGGCTCTCGGACTCGGTGATCACGCCTTCCCTGCCGCGGATGTCAC
>JBEPXV010000092.1:0-6977 GCA_041641695.1 Gammaproteobacteria bacterium
TCATGCAGCAGCCGCCGGAGTCCCCGGTGCTGCTTCACTACGGTGAAACCTTCGGGGGTTTCCTGGAAGCCCTGCCTTCCGCATCGGGAGTGCCTTATCTCGGTGATGTCGCGCGCCTGGAGTGGGCGCGTATCAGAGCGCTTCACGCCGCGGATGCCGAGCCTGCGTCGATCGACGCGTTGGCCGGCATCGACCACGACCTGCTGAATTCCGTCACTTTTGCCCTGCATCCCAGCTTGTCCGTGATCCGGTCGCGGTGGCCGGTTATGTCGCTCCGGGCCGCGTGCCTGGATCCCGGTCATTCCGGCGATGTGGACATGAAAGCGCCCGAGGATGTGGTGGTGGTCCGGCCGGGATTGAAAGTCGCGGTGCAGGCGCCGCCTGCGGGCGGCGCTGTTTTCCTCGCCGGCCTGCAGCGCGGCGTGCCCCTGGGCGCCGCTGCCGGGCATGCCATGGAGGCCACTGCCGGTTTCGACCTGGCAGCACACCTGCGATACGTGTTCGAAGCCGGCATCGTGACGGCGGTCAACCAACCACGACAACAGGACCAACCATGATCAGGACACTGGTTGCATTGCACGACGGTGCTTTCGGCGCCCTCCAGCAAAGCGTGGAAGACTGGCTGCCCGGGCTGCTTGCCAGGCTGGTGTTTGCCGGGGTGCTGCTGGTTTACTTTCTCAACTCGGCGATGAAAAAGCTGGGCGATGGAATCACCGGGCTGGTCACGGTCACGGACAACGCGTACTTCCAGATCCTGCCGCCGGTGGTGGAGCAGTACGGCTACGACGCGTCCCGGGTACCGTGGTTTCCCTGGGATGTCATCGTCTATCTCGGCACCTACAGCGAAGTCCTGCTGCCGCTGCTGATCGTCGCCGGTCTGTTCACGCGCCTCGCCGCCCTGGGAATGATCATCTTCATCGCCGTGCAGAGCTACGTGGACATCGCCTTCCACGGCGTCGACGCCGAGACCATCGGCGCATGGTTTGATCGCTTCTCCGACGCCGTCATACTGGACCAGCGCGCGTTATGGATCTTTCTGCTGGCATACCTGTTGATACGCGGCGCCGGCCGGGTGTCGCTTGACCACCTTCTCAGTGGCGCCGGGCATCGTCTGACGTGACCCGGTTGATTTTTCCGGTGAACCCGGCGTTGTATATTTGAAGGTCCTTCCACAGCGGGTTTGCCTTCTTGGTCCATTTCGAAGCGAGGTCGGAGTTCCTGATCGGCGCCGCCATCGGCTCCGGCACCACGGCGCTGGCCGCCGAGCGCGGCGACGCGGACTTTCTGCTCGCCATCAACGCGGGCCGGCTGCGCAACATGGGGGCGCCCTCCATCGCGTGCATGCTGCCGATTTTCGATGCGGCGGCGTTGATGGAGGATTTTGCCCGGCGGGAGTTGCTAACCCAGTGCAGCATCCCCGTGCTGCTGGGCGTGAACGTCTGGGAGCCCCGCTTCGATCCGGCCCGCCGGGCGGCGCTGATCCACGACGCCGGCTTTTCGGGCGCGGTGAACTTTCCGAGCTGCATGCACTACTCCCGGCCGATGCAGCAGATCCTCTCCCGGGCGCGGCGGGGCATCGAGCAGGAGGTGGAGATGCTGCGGGCGGTGCAGGATACCGGCCTGACGTCGATGTTCTACTGTGCCACCCGTACCCAGGCGCGGCTGGCCGCCGATGCCGGGATCGACCTGATATGCCTGAACCTGGGATGGAACGTCGGCGGCGCCCTCGGCCATCGCCGCCGCGCCAGTATCGAGGAAGTCGCGACGGTGGCGCGCGATGTTGGCAGGCTGATAAAGCGAATCAACCCCGGCACCCGGTTCCTGCTGGAGGGCGGACCCATCGCCGACGCCGAGGAACTGGCGCGCGTAGTGAGTCTGGCGCCGATCGACGGCTACGTCGGCGGCTCCACCATCGAACGCATTCCGCTGGAAAGCTCCGTGGCGGACCAGATCTATCGTTTCCGGCAGGCCAGCAAGCGCGGCGCGGTGCTGGATGCGGCCGGCGCGAAACTGGTGGCCTGGGCGGCGCAGTTCGGCTTCGTCGGCCGCTGCGGGGCGCAGCTCGAGTTTCTCCGGCGTCTTAGAGCGCTCGCCGCGGGCGCGGACCCGGTGCTGCTGCTGGCGGAGCAGGGCATCAGCCCCGGGCCGGCGCTGCATGCCCTCGGCCACGGCAGGCAATCCGGCGCATCGTCGAGCATCGTGCATATCGATAGTGCCGGCGAAGAGCACCCCGGGCACGCGCGGAACCGGCTGTTCGGTCATCGGGATACGCTGGCGAAGCAGATTCCGGCCCTGGCCGACGAGCAGATCAAGCTGCTCGTGATCCATGCGCCGGAACGACTGCCGGCGACGGCCCAGCGAAGACTGGCGCGGACCCTGCGCGACCGCGAGTTCACGGTCACCGGCACGCGTCGATCCATGACGCTTGCTCCACGCGTGGTAATGGTGTGCGACGTGCCCGCGGGCGCCGGACGGGTCGAGGAGGCCCTGCGGGGCGCCGGCCTGGAACCGAACCTCGCGGCGGTGATGGCCGGAGGGGCGCTGGGAATGCCGCCGCTTCGGGAACGCACCGACGACCTGGTGGCAATAATAGAAAAGGTATCAGCCGAGGCCCTGGGCGTCGCCATGAGCCGGTCGCGCTTCGCGCCGGCCGCGCTCAAGCGGCTGCATGCCCATCGTTGGCCCGGCAACGAGGCGGAGCTGCGCTCGGTGCTGGGTGCCCTGGCCGGCCGCCGCTCGCAGGAACCGGTGCTGCCGGAAGAGCTGGCGCCGCTGCTCGAAGAAGAGCCGGTCCCCGACCGGGAGTTGCGCTCCGAGAAGGACCTGGTCGTGGATGCGCTGTGGCGGCACGGCTTCAACCGGACCCAGGCGGCCGCGGCACTGGGGGTGTCGCGCAAGACGCTGTACAACAAGATCCGGAAATACGGGTTGGCGGGATGACTGGTGATGGGGATTCGGGATTGGGAGTCGGCAGCTGGCTCCCTCGCTAATCCCTGACTCCTAACACCTCGCCTCCAGCCTCCGGCCGACACACCAGCCCGTCGAGGCCGGTCGGCCACAACCGTTCGTTGTCCGCCTCGCGCGGCTCCCCGAGACCCAGCAACGGGCCCTTCCAGCCGGCATGCCGGACCGCCTCCGCGATCTTCTGGACCGCCGTGCCGCGCTGCCGGAGCGACGGAAAGCCGGCGGCGAAATCCGCGATCCGGGGCAGGACCGTCATGACGTCGGGGTTGATCGCGGCGGCCGCGGCGGCAGTCCGGGCGTCGGCCACCACTGCCATCGTCCGGAAGCCCTCGGACCGGAACTTCGCCAGGCACTCCAGCTCCCGGTCGAAGCCCAGACCCACGTCGGCGAGCTGCTGCGAGAACTCCTCGTCCTGCTGGACTACGCTGGGAACGTTGGCGATCCATTGGAACCCGGCGCGCAGCAGCCGCGCGCTCTCCACCTTGACGTTGAGGAACGGGCTCGCCAGGAACAGGCCCAGGATGAGGTCATGGGCCGCCGGGGGCGCGGCGACGAGCTGCTCGATCAGGCGCGTGGGACCGGGATTCGTGGGCAGCAGGATCGCCACCTCATGGGGCATGCTTTCATGCGCGAATGCCGGCGCGATGGTCAGAATCGTGCCGGGTATACCCGCATGACTCGTCGGGCGCGAGACGCGTGGCACGATGCGCCAGATGAGTTGATCGATCATCGTCAGCGCGATTCCAAGCAGGTGGCCCGGCGCCGTGGCACGTATGGGTTCAGTCTGTGCCCAGCAGGTTGCGCCTGACCTCGAGCAGGTGCGCCCTGATGCTCTCCTGGGTCAGCTTCCGGTCCCGTTTCTTTACGGCGTCGACGATGGCGCGGTGCTGCGCTTCATACGTCCGCCGGTTGCCGTGGGTCAGGGTCTGCTTCTTCAGATTGATCCAGGCGGGCTGGTTGCGCTGGGCATTGATCGATTCCATGAGGGCGAGCACGCCGTTGTTCTTGGTGCAGTGCGCCAGGGTCCGGTGCAGCGCCTCGTCCCATTTCTCGAACTCGTGGTGTGAGCGGGCGGCTTCGCTCTTGACGATGCATTCCTCGAGGGTGGATATGTCGCGCGCGGTGGCCCGCAGGACGATCAGCTCGGCCATCTGCGGCTCGATCAACAGCCTGAGCTCCATGACGTCGGACGGGCTCGAGTCGCCGTCATGTCGGCTGTCGGCGCCGTCCGGCGCCCGCTCGGCTACGAAGCTGCCGCGCCCGACGTGACGGACAATGACGTGCTCGCGCTCGAGCTGTTCCAGGGTCCGTCGCACGGTGTTGCGGGCGACGCCGAAAGTCTCGGCGAGCTCACGGTCCGTGGGCAGCCGGTCACCCGGCCCCCAAGCGCCGGTGGCGATCTGCTCGTTGATATAGGCGGTGATCTTGCCGGTCTGCTGCCTGGCGCGTTCTCGAACGTTGACCCGTTTATCCATTTTTCTCCGAATCACCTCTCGCGATGCTTACGATTCTCCGGTCGCCCGCGGCTCGCATCAGCCGGGAGTATTGCGTGGCCCAATAAAAACACATATGATAGATTATATACAAATGGCTCAGTAATGGGTCATGAATAGCGACAACTGGCCCGACAGCCAGATTACCGGGAAGACGCCGGGCACGCAAAACGCCCGGCAGCGTGGTGGGGAATGCGCCGGCAAGCCGGTGCACCGGGCCGCCCGGGGCAGGTGACGGGCCGCGAGTTGGCGTCATGCAGCCCGCGCCAGGCGGATTTTTCTGCCTGGACGATGATGAGCGAGCCGACGCGCAAAGGCGGGTGAATCACTTGGGATTCTCCGGGTTACGGAAAATTACTCAAATTTACCCAATTCGACAATGCGAGGCAGTTGCGGGGTCCCCGGGGTCGGCGTACGCTTTTTCGAACCGTCCTCGAGAGACGGCGACGCTGGATGGTCCATTGAGCGGGTTCAAACGCCGCGGACCGTGACAAGCATAACAGCCGACGCGGCCGGGACGACCGGACTGTCGGTATGAGGAGTGGAGTGAGAACCTTGAGCATGACCCCTTTCGTGCGGGGCGCTATCGATAGATGAAAGCGGCCCCGGCATGAAACAGTTCATCGAGCGTCACACCTTCTGGGCCGTGGTGATCCTGCTGCTGGCGGTCATTCTCCTGTGGCTGATCTTCGCGGTCTGGCCCGAGTGGCTGGTCGAAGCCATGGGCCGGAAGAAGACGTTCGTCAACACTCTCCTTAACGGCCTGACCCTGGCCGGCCTGTACTTCCTGGTGGCCAGCGGCTTCACCCTGATTTTCGGGCTGATGCGCAATGTCAACCTGGCGCACGGCTCGATGTACCTGCTCGGGGCGTATATCGGCTACGAGGCCGCCGAAGCCAGTGGCAGTTGGTTCCTGGGCCTGTTCGTGGCGTTCTTCGCGATCGCCGTTACCGGCGTTCTGATGCAGGTGCTGGTGTTCCGCCGTATGCAGGGAGACGACCTGCGCCAGACCCTCGTGACCATCGCCATCTCCATCATCGCCGCCGATCTCATGCTGGCGGTCTGGACCGGCACCACCTACCAGTTCGCGCCGCCGGAATGGTTGTGGGGCGCCGCCGAGCTGCCGGTGATCTCAT
The DNA here is from genome assembly GCA_041641695.1 of Gammaproteobacteria bacterium. Taxonomy (GTDB): domain Bacteria; phylum Pseudomonadota; class Gammaproteobacteria; order Arenicellales; family JAANXG01; genus JAANXG01. Next base: position 5,594 of record JBEPXV010000092.1, read on the forward strand.
TGATCAAGTCATCCGGCGACGCCGTGTACATCAAGTACCCGATCTATCGCCTGGCGGTGCTGGCCGTCGCCGTCGCCGTGGGCATCGGCCTGTGGCTGCTCCTGAATCGCACCCGCATCGGCATGATGATCCGCGCCGGCGTTAACGACCGCGAAATGCTGTCCGCCTCCGGCGTTAATGTGCAGCTGGTCTTCGCCCTCGTGTTCGCCATCGGGGCCGGCCTGGCGGGGTTCGCCGGGGTGATCGGCGGCACGGCGCTGTCCATTGCGCCGGGAGAGGATATCCGCTACCTGCTGGCCTCCCTGGTGGTGGTCATCGTCGGTGGTCTCGGCTCGGTGCCGGGGGCAGCGGTCGGCGCCCTGCTGATCGGCCTGGCAGAGCAGTTCGGGCTGGCCTACTTCCCGACCTACGGCGTCGTGCTGACTTTCCTGATCATGGTGGTGGTGCTGGCCGTTCGCCCCCAGGGCCTGATGGGGGGGCGGTAGACCGTGGACTCGCGGCGCCTGTTCTCGGGTGATTTCTCGGTGACGGACCTGCATCCGGCCGCCGTGCTCGCCGCCGTGTTCCTGGTGTTCTACCCGGCGTTCACGTCCGATTTCTTCACCTTCCAGATCGGCGCCTATACGCTCATCCTCGGCACCATCGCCCTGTCGCTCATGGTGCTGGCGGGCTATGGCGGCATGGTGAGCCTGGCGCAGCTCACGGTCGCCGGCCTGGCGGGGTACCTGGTGGCCATACTCGGCCACAACAGCGTCGACGTCATGGGCCTGGGCTGGCCATGGTGGCTGACGGTAATCACCGCGGTGCTGGGCGCGGCGGTGTTCAGCGCCCTGATCGGCGCCATATCGGTGCGCACCGAGGGGATCTACGTGATCATGATCACCCTGGCGATCGCCGTCGCCTTCTTTTATTTCGTGCGCCAGAACTACGACCTGTTCAACGGCTTCACCGGCTATGCCGGCGTGGAGCCCCCGACCCTGTTCGGCGTCTACTGGCGCGACCCGGTGCCGTTCTACTACCTCTCGCTGGCGGTCGCCGCCGGCTTCCTGTGGGCCGTGTTCTACGCAGCGCGCTCCACTTTCGGGCTGAGCCTGCAGGCGATCCGCGACAACCCGCGGCGGATGCGCGCCCTGGGCTTCAATGTCGGATTCCACCGAATCGTGGCCTACTTTTTCTCCGGGCTGATCGCCGGAACCGGCGGCGTGCTCATGGTGTGGTTCAACGGTCGCATCTCGCCGGGCTCGGTGAGCGTCGATGTGGTCATCGACATACTGGTGATCGCGGTCCTCGGCGGCCTGCGCCACCCCATCGGCCCGTTCCTGGGGGCGATCGTATTCGTCCTGCTGCAGAACTTCGCCATCGATCTCATCGACCGGGAGCGGTT
>JBEPXV010000093.1:0-6962 GCA_041641695.1 Gammaproteobacteria bacterium
CGCGGCCACCGCGGCAAGGGTTTCGAGCGCGCCCACGTCGATGTCGTGCTGGCGATATCGGAGGCGATCAAGGCCACCGGCACGCCGCGCCTGCTGCACATGAGCGCGTTGAACGCCGCGACCGACGCGCCGAGCTACAACCTGCAGACCAAGGCCCGCGGCGAGCAGATGGCCCACGACATTCCCGGATGCGACGTCACGAGCTTCCGGCCGTCCGCGATCTTTGGCGAGCGGGACACCTTCACCAACCGCTTCGCGCAGCTTCTCAGGTCCATACCGTGGTTCTTTCCACTCGTCAAACCCGAGGCGCGCATGCAGCCGATCCATATCGATGATGTTGCGCAGTGCTTCGTCCAATCCCTCACCCGCCACGCCGCCTTCGGCCAGAGCTACAACCTCGGCGGTCCGAAGGTCTACACGCTTTACGAGATCGTCCAGTACATCAACGAGGTGATCGGAAGCGGGCGCCGCATCATTCCACTGCGGGACTGGCAGTCGCGCCTGCAGGCATCCGTCATGGAATGGGTGCCGGGCAAGCCGTTCAGCGTCGACAATCTGCGGTCACTGCAGGTCGACAGTGTGTGCCGGACGCCCTGCCCGCTGCCTTTCGGCATCGAGCCGACGCCGATGGAAACCGTGGTGCCCGTCTACCTCAGCGCTGCGGCGGATACGCTCAACCGGGTGCGCAACGCGCCGCCGTCGCCGCCCGTCGAATCGTCCTAGCCGCTTCGCGCGACGGGCGGGTGGGGCGTTCTGCCGGGGTCGAGCTCGTAGGTGATCCAGTCCGTGCGGGTCGCCACGCGGTCATACACGGAGCGGGCCCGGTAGTTGTTGTCCCGGGTGATCCAGCGGACCACCGGCCAGCCGTGGCGCCGGGCCTGCACCGCCAGCTCATTGAATAGGTCATTCACGACGCCCCCGCCTCGGGCGGCCGGCTCGACGTATAGGTCATCCAGGAACCCCACCACGGCCCCGCGCAGCGGCGACAGCATGGCGCGGTAATGCATCAGCCCGACGCCGGCGCCCCCTGAATCCCGGGCCATGATGCAATAAAACTCCCTGCCGGGATCGAAGATCCAGTCCCACACGGTCTGCAGTATCTGCTCATTCATCGGGACCCGGTAAAATTCAGCGTAGCCCCGGTAAAGCCGCTCCCAGTCGCCGCGGTCGGTCTCGGTCGGCAGCTCGATCGAAAAAGTCATGACGCATCCCCCATGGGTAGTGACGGATTAACAAGCCGCGCCGACATGCCGGCTTGGAGTCTCTCCAGGTATTCGTTTCGTTCCGCCGCCGGGCGCTCGGCCAGCTCGACGACAGCTTCATAAAAGGCAGCCAGGTCGCCGCCGTGGCGCGCCAGCAGCGCCTGAAACGCCCGAACCTTGTCGTGGTAGGCGGCGATGACAACGAAATGCGCATTGTTCAGGTCCTGCTCGAACCAGCGGCCGTAGCGCCGGTAGCCGTCCCAGTCGGCGATCAGATCCCTGTAGCGGTCGCGCAGCCCGGCGATGATCGTTGCCTTGCGCGCCAGCTTCCACGCCCGGTCGTGGTCGGACTCGTACACCTCCGCGAGCCGGCGGCGGTGCGCCAGTATGAGCTCGATCACCCGGGCGTCCCGCTCGCGCCGCAGCCGGTAGGCCTCGATAGCGCCGCGGCGGCCCCGGTGCGCCAGCCAGCGCTCGACGCCCTCGATCTCGACCGCGGTGGCGAACGACTCGTTGAATACGCTGTCCCCCTTCGCGTACGCCACCTGGTGCGCAAGCTCGTGAAAGATCAGTCCGGCAAGCTCCGTCTCCGGATAGCCCATGATGGTGCTCACCACCGGATCGTCGAACCAGCCCAGGGTCGAGTACGCCGGCACCCCCGCGACATAAGTTTCCAGGTCCTGCTCCCGGAGGTTGCGGGCATAGCGTTGCGCTTGCGCCTCGTCGAAATAGCCGCGGTAGACGACGCAGCCGACGATGGGAAAGCACCAGCGATGGGGCTCCACCGACAACACCGGCGCCGCGAACACGTTCCAGATCGCGTACTCGCGCTCCAGGTTCGCGTATTGGCGGTAACTGTCATTGTCGGGAAGATTCAGCCGCTCGCTGGCGAAGCGCCGCATCTCCTTGACCCGTTCCAGCCGCGCCCGGACGTCCGGGGCGACCTCGTCATCCTTGAGCACTTCGTCGATGTCCCGGGCCCGGCACATCAGGTCCAGCTGCCCCCGGGCCGACTGGTAGTAATACCCGACGGTGCTGCATCCGGCGAGCAGGCCGGCCAGCAGGACCGGCAACCAGCGGCGAAAATGGCGCAAGTTTTCTTGTGAAGTTGTTTTACTCACGGTTATGGTTGCCGGCTATGAACAAGAATCACAACGACCTCGAAGTGTACCTTGTCGGCGGCGCGGTTCGCGACGAGCTGCTCGGCCGCCCGGTCAAGGACCGGGACTGGGTGGTGGTGGGCGCCACCCCGCGGGACATGCTGGACCGGGGCTACAAGCCCGTCGGTCAGGATTTCCCGGTGTTCCTGCACCCCGAAACGCGCGAGGAGTACGCGCTGGCCCGCAAGGAGCGCAAGACCGCCCCGGGCTACAAGGGTTTCGCATTCGAGTACTCGCCGGACGTCACCCTGAAGGAGGACCTGGCGCGCCGGGACCTGACCATCAATGCCATGGCCCGGGACCGCGAGGGCAGTCTGGTCGATTACTTCGACGGGCAGCGCGACCTCGAGGCGGGCGTGCTGCGCCACGTTTCCCCGGCCTTCGCCGAGGACCCGGTGCGCCTGCTGCGCGTGGCGCGCTTCCGGGCGCGCTACGGCTACGCGATCGCGCCGGAGACTCTGGCGCTGCTCACCGAGATGGTCGAGCGCGGCGAAGTGGACGCCCTGGTGGCCGAGCGGGTCTGGCAGGAGCTGGCCGGCGCACTGGCCGAGCCCCGGCCCGGGCTGTTCATCGAGACGCTCCGGGAGTGCGGCGCACTGGCGCGCATCTTTCCGGAAATCGACGCGCTGTTCGGCGTGCCGCAGCGCCGCGACTACCATCCGGAGATCGACACCGGCGTGCACATTCTCATGGCGCTGGCCAGGGCGCGCGAGTTGACCGACGACCCGCAGGTGCTGTTCGCCGTGCTGGTCCACGATCTGGGCAAGGCGGAGACACCGAGGGAAGAATGGCCCAGTCACTATCGCCACGAGATCCTGGGCGTGGAACCCGTGCAACGGTTATGCGAGCGCTACCGGGCGCCGGCCCGCTTCCGGGAACTGGCCCGGCTGGTGTGCCGCTATCACCTGCACATGCACCGGCTGCCGCGCCTCAAGCCGAAAACCATCGTCGACCTCATCGAGGCCCTGGGCGGCTTCCGGGACGCCAAACGCATCGACCAGTTCGCCATCGCGTGCCAGGCCGACGCCCAGGGACGCAAGGGGCTCGAGAATCAGCCCTACCCGCAGGCGGACTTGTTCAAGCGCTGCTTCCAGGCGGCCAGCGGTGTCGATGCCCGTGAGATCGCCGAACGCCACAGCAACGGCAGGCAAATCGGTGAAGCGCTGTTCCGCGAGCGCTGCGAGGCGGTGAAAGACGTTCTGGAGACCGATCGAACGGAGACCTAAAAAAAGGGGTCAGAGAGGGATTTTCCCTGGGAAAATCCCTCTCTGACCCCCTTTTTTTCCTTTGGCGAGCTCCCGCCAGACATCGGTCAACCGATCTTCCGGTACCGGGCGACTGAACAGGAAGCCCTGGCCGACGGGGCAGCCTTCCGCGACCAGGAAGTCGAGCTGCCGCTCGTCTTCGATGCCCTCGGCCACAGTCTCCAGGTCGAGGCTGCGCGCCAGCCCGATGATGGCGCAGCTGATGGCCCTGCTGCTGGCATCGGTGTCGGTATCCCGCACGAAAGTGCGGTCGATCTTGAGCCGGTCTATTGGCAGGTGCTTGAGGTAATTCAGGCTGGAGTAGCCGGTGCCGAAATCGTCCACGGCGAATCGTACGCCCAGTTCCCGGAGGCCGCTCAGCGCCGCGGTGGACTTCGCCGGCTCGCGCATGATGATTGACTCGGTGACCTCCAGCTCCAGGCTGGAGGCATCCAGCCCCGTCTTGTCCAGGACACGGTGGACCAGGGGGATCAGGGTGTCGCCGTCCACCTGCGGGGCCGACAGATTGACCGCCAAGCGCGGCACGTCCAGGCCCTGTGCACGCCATGCCACCATCATCCGGCAGGCCTCTTCGAGAACCCAGGCACCGATCTCCCCGATGATGCCCATCTCTTCCGCCACCGGTATGAACCGGTCCGGCGTCACCAGGCCGAGCTCCGGATGCCGCCAGCGAACCAGCGCCTCCACGCCAACCGGCTGGCGGGATGTCAGCCCCACCTGCGGCTGGTACTCGAGGATCAGCTCGCTGTTCGCCACCGCGGCGCGCAGCGCGGTCTCGATCGACAGGCGCTCCGCGACACCGGCGGACAGCGACGACGAATACACCTGGTGAAGGTTGCGCCCGGTACGCTTGGCCTCGTACATCGCGGACTCGGCATGCTGGAGGAGTGTATCGACGTCTCCGGCGTCGCCGGGAAACAGGCTGATTCCGACGCTCAGTGTCAGCGTCAGGTCCGTCCGGCCGACCCAGATAGGGTCGACGAAGCTTTCCACGATGGACCTCGCCAGAGCGTCGGCCCGGTATCGACCCCCCTCACCGTCCATGAGCACCACGAAGCCGTCGCCGCCGATGCGCGCCAGGTTCTCGCCGCCGCGCACGACGCGTCTCAGCCGCTCCGCCACTTCCCGCAGCACGGCATCGCCGGCGCCGCGGCCCAGGCTGTCGTTGATGTGCTTGAACCGGTCGATGTCGATCAGCAGAACGGCGAGGGACCGCCCCTCACGTCGCGCCTGGTAAATCGCCTGAGTCAGGCGTTCCCTCAGCAGGGCGCTGTTGGGCAGTCGCGTGAGGGGATCGTAGTGCGCGAGGAAGCTCAGGCGCTCGGCCTGGGCGCGGCTTTCCGTCAGGTCGTTCCACGAGCCGACGATCTCGTCCGGCTCGCCCGGGCCGCCGGGCAGGTATTGCATTTCATCCCGGACCACGCGGGTCCGCCCCTGGGCGTCCAGGATGCGGTACTCCTGCACCAGGTGCCCTTTCTCGGAGAGCACGCTGATATTACTCAGCACCGCGTCGCGGTCCTCGGCATGCAGCTGGCGCGGCCAGCGGTTCTCCGCGACGAAGCGGGCGGCGGTGAAGCCGAACAGACGCTCCATGTTGTCGCTCACCCAGCGAGTGGCGATCTCTCCGCTGTTCGACCACAGTTGATAGAGCACCACGGGGCTGGAGCGCAGCAAATGATCAAGTCGCCGAGTGGATTCGTGAAGCGCCGCGGTCCGCCGCCGCACCTGCCAGCGCAGCAGGAGGCTCAGCCCGAGAAGCATTACCACCACCGCCCCTACCGCGTACAGTACCTGCCGCAGCAGCGGCGGCACGACCGGCTCCTGGGCCGGAATCATGGCTCGCTTCAGCGCCGCGTAGTAGATTGAGTCTTCGTCGTACCGCCAAGCTTCCAGGGCCGCGTCTATCGCCGGCAGCACCTCCGCGGGGTCGCCGCGGGGTGCGGCGAAAAAAAGCGTGGCGGGGTTGAAAACGACGGGCGTTTCCCGCAGGCCGTAAGCGCGCGCAAATGCCGCCGCATAGAAGTTGTTGGCGGCCACCGCGTCGGCCTCGCCGTCACGCACCGCTGCAAAGGCGGCGTCGTAGTTCGGGTACTCCATCGCGGTGTAGCTCTTCCCCAGCCCGGCCATCATCCGCGCCAACGCCCTTTCCTGCACGCCGCCGTCGAGGATCGCGATGCGCCGGCTGTCCAGATCAGCCAGGGCATTCACCGGCGTATCCGAACGCTTGAGAATGACGGACCAGCTCTGCGCCACCGGCACTTGGTGAAAGTCGAAGCGGCGGGCGCGGGCCCCGGTAAAGGCCACGTCCGGCATCAGGTCGATGTCCGCCGCCTCCAGCCGTTCGAGGCATACGCGCCAATCGCAGCTCACGAATTCCAGATCCCGGCCTTCCCGGTCGGCGATCTCCCCGATCAGCTCGACAAACAGACCAGCCGGCTCGCCGGCCTCGTCGGTGTAAACCTTCGGCGCATTCTCATAGATGCCGACCCGCACCGCCTCGCCCGCGGCCGCGGCATGTCCGGCGAGCCCTGCCACCCAGAGCACCGCCAGCGCGCTCACCGCGGTCAATCGAGCCACGCAACACCGACCTTGCTATCCATCCTTAAGCCTGTCCTCCACGAGATCAGGACGACATCGTGAGCGCCCCTGTTGGATAGGATAGACTCCTTAATGGAAAACTCCAAAACCGTCGCAGTCCGCTGCCCACCCGTGACGAACCGGGTGCGAACCTGCACCGGCAGTGCATCCGTGCACGCACACCGTCCGCCGACATGCCGCGGCGACCCCGGTACGCGACCGGGGCATCCACGGCGGTTGCTGCAACCGTTCCCTCAGGCCCTGGCTTCCAGCACCATGTTGGTGTCGGTCTGCGTCGCCCGGCGTATCCGGCTGAAACCGGCTTCCTCGAGCACCGCAGTCAGGCGCTTTTCCCCCGCCTGCGCACCGAGGGCAAGACCCACCTCCTGGGCCCGCGATGCCGGGGTGCAGACCAGCGTCGAGGCGGCGTAGAAGATCTGTCCGAGTACGTGCAGGTTCTCCGCCAGTTGATCACCGGCCAGGGGCTCCACGAGCATCAGGGTCCCGCCGGACGCCAGGCTTTCGCGTATCCGTCTTGCCGCGCCTACGGGGTCGCCCATGTCGTGCAGTGAGTCGAACATGCAGACCAGGTCGAACCCGTTTTCTTCGATATCCTTCGCGCTCACCGCCTCGAATCGCGTGTTGGCGGTCACACCGGATTCTACTGCCTTTTCCACCGCCGATTGGATCGATGCCTCGTGGAAGTCGAAGCCATGAAACGTCGACCGCGGATAAGCCTCGGCTTCGATACGGGCCCG
>JBEPXV010000094.1:0-1571 GCA_041641695.1 Gammaproteobacteria bacterium
CGGAATGATAACCCGGGGATTCCGGGGAACAAAGCGGGAAACCGTTTGCGGCTACGCGCCGTCGGGCGCCTTCGCGAGGATCCGGTCGAGATGATTGGCGAACTGCTGACGGTCGCTGTGCGACAGGGCGGGCGGACCGCCGGTATGGATGCCGCTGGCCCGGAGCGTGTCCATGAAATCCCGCATGTTCAGGCGGCTCTTGACGTTCTGCTCGGTGAACAGCTCGCCGCGCGGGCTCAGGGCCCGGGCTCCCTTGTCGATGACTTCGGACGCCAGGGGAATGTCGCTGGTGATGACCAGGTCGTGTTGCTGAACGCGCTTGACGATCTCGTTGTCGGCCACGTCGAATCCGGAGCTGACATGAACCAGGCTTATATACCTCGAGCCGGGCAAGGACAGGTGCTGATTGGCGACGAGTATCAGCTCGATCCGTTTACGCTCGGCGGCCCGGTACAGGATCTCGCGGATCGCCACAGGGCACGAGTCCGCGTCCACCCAGATTTTCATGCCCGAACTCGATGCGGCGAACCGATCCGAACCCGACGCGAGGGGTTTCTGGAGTCCTGGGGATGTCTGCCATCAACGCGGCATGAGGCGTGAACCGGCCGTTCCGCGAGCGCGCCGGCCATTCCGCGGGACCAGCTTGTCATGCGGGGGCCTGTGCCGGCTCCCCGGCGAAATACTGCGTAAAGGTCAGAGTCGCCGGCGACCCATGGCCGGTCCCGCAGCAGCGCATCCATGGTTTCCAGCGCACGACGCGCTTTCGGCTTCAGCTCCGCGATCCTTTCGGTGTGGGCCCGCGGGTCCCCGGTGTAGCGCGACAGGTAACGGATGACCGACACCGCGGGCTCGTGGCTGTACTGCTCGAAGAACATCCAGCGCAGGACTTCCGCCTGGCCGCGCCGGTCTTCCGGCCACAGGTCCGTGGCCCGGGCGAAGTAGAACAGGATGGCATTCGACTCCGACAATACGTCGCCGTCATCCAGACGCACGGCGGGAATCTTGCCGATCGGATTCAGGTCGAGAAACTCCGGCCGGCGCGTCTCATCCCGGGTCTGGCTCATGTCGACCCGGCGATACGGCTCTTCAACGTAGCGGAGAATCAACTGCACCTTGTGAACGTTTCCGGACTCCAGGTTGCCGAACAACGTGATCAATGCAGGCTCCTTCCAGGGATTGCTGTTGCTTTATTTCGCCACGACCGCGGCACCGGCCGCCGCGACCTGGGCATCCTGCGTGGGCAGCACGCCGGAGACGCCGATACCACCGATGATCTCCTCGTCGCGGATCAGCATGATACCGCCTTCCACCGCGCAGACGCCTTCCATGGACAGGGCGCGGTGCATGCGCCCGCTCTCCTCCAGGCCGTCCTCAAAGCTCTTGGTCGGCCGCTTGAACCTGACGGTCGTGGTGGCTTTCGCCCGGGCGATGTCGACGCTGCCGAGCTGGGCGTGGTCCATCCGGTGCAGAACGACCAGATTGCCGCCGCTGTCCGTGACGGCGATGACGACGGCCCAGCCGTTCGCCGACGCCTCGGCTTCCGCCGCGTCCACGACCCGTTTCGCGTCGGC
>JBEPXV010000094.1:1671-6928 GCA_041641695.1 Gammaproteobacteria bacterium
TCATAGACTTCGGCCCAGCTGCCCGCTTTCGGCTCGCCGAGGTGGGTGTTGGTGCTGTTGGCGAAGCAGATCGCGTAATGCCCCTGGCGCCGCAGCTTCTCGACGTTCTCCGGGCTGTCCTCGATATAGATATCCGCGCCCACCTGGTCCTTTTCCTTCATGAAGCACAGGTCCCAGTAGGGAATCCCGTGGTCGTCCAGCCAGGCGATTGTCTGCCGGACCGCGGTTTCGTGGAAGTAGTGGATGAACAGCCGGTGGGTGATGATCCGTATACGGCAGCCTTCCCCGGAGAGCTGGCGCAGGACGCTGCGGGCGCCTTCTATCATGGGCATCGTCTCGAACAGATCACGCTGGGTGACGGCGAAACGATGCAGACTCGCATACTCGTCACGCGAGGTGATTCCCCATTCGGCCAGGCCGTAGGAGACCTCGAGCGGGAGCTCGTCGATCTCCTTCTCGAACCACTCCGCCGCGATCTCGCGCATACGCGCGTAAAAGTTCGCGCAGACGCCGTCGAGATCGACGCCGAGAACGATTGGTTGCTTGTGCGTGTTCATGTCCCGACGAGCATCATACCAATAGACGCACCCGTCGTTCAGGACCATCGCCAGTGCGGATGAGTCTGATGTCCGGCCATCAAGCCGGCAGCCTCCCGGATTCGATTGCCGGAATGGGAGCCGGTCTACAGACCCGGTTCGCGCCGGTCGATCCCGCGCACGTAGAGCGCGGCGGCCAGCGCTGCCAGGGAGCTGAGCAGCATCATGCCCAGGAGCTGGTATGCGCCGAGCGCCTCCGAGAGGATCGCGCCGGTGATCGAAGTGAGCACCGCACCGCCCCCGACTGTCAGGGCCCCGGCCAGCCCGTAGGCGCTGCCGGTCAGCCCGGGTCTCACGGACATCACGCCGGCATTGGCGCTCGGCATGGTCAGCCCGTTGCCCAGGCCGGCGAACACCGTCGCGCCGAACAGCGACAGCACATTCACGTGGCCGGACAGGAACAGCATCAGCCCCGCCGCAAGTCCCGCAATGGTGACCAGCCGCCCGGAGATCATCATGGTGGTCAGTGAGTGGCGCCGGGCATACCGCCCGGACAGGAAGCTGCCGACCAGAAAGCCGCCCGTGATCGTGCCCATGTAGAACCCCAGCGCCGCGGGGGACAAGGCCAGCACGGATTCCGCCACCAGCGGCGCGCCGGCCAGGAAGATGTAGAAAGCGCCGGTGGAGAACGTCATGCACAGCGCGTAGCCCCAGAACCGTCCCGAGCGGAACAGCTCCGGATAGCTGCGGAGCTGTTCCCCGAAAGCCTCCGAGGGGCTGGCGTTGGTCTCGCCCAGATCGATCCAGCACAGGGCCAGCAGCGCAGCGCCGAGCCCGGCGAAGACCAGGAAGCTCGACCGCCAGCCGAAAAGCTCATCCAGTGCGCCGCCCAGCACCGGTCCCAGCATCGGCGCCACCGCCATGGCCATGGCGACATAGCCGATCAGGCTCGCCGCCTCCCGCTCGGGCGCCGTGTCCCGGATCACCGCCATTGACAGCGCCCAGCCGGAGATCATCACCGCCTGCATCATCCGGAAGGCGAGGAACACCCGGATATCGGTGGCCACCATGCAGCCCAGGGAGGCCACGACAAAGATCGCCAACGCCGCCAGCAGCGCCGGCCGCCGCCCGAAGCGGTCCGACAGCGGTCCCATGACCAGCTGCAGAACCGCCGTGAACCCCAGGTATCCGCCGACAGACAGGCTCACCAGTGCGTAATCCGCCCGAAGGTCAACGGCGATGTTGCCCAGCGACGGCAGGAACATGTTCAGCGACAGCACGGAAAGGCCGGTGAGGAGCACCAGCGTGAGCAGCCGCGGCGGAGAGGTGGCCGCGGCTATCATGGTTCCCACGTCCACCGGCGTGCGGTTACGGAAGCGGGGATGGCGTATCGGATCCATGCCGGGCGGGGCGCCGCGAACGTGGGGAGCTCAGTCACAGGACCCGTCCCGCAGCAACGCCTCAAGCTCCCGTTTTTTCATGCGAAACCGGTAGTGGGCGGGATGTCCGGCGCCGATGACCAGGTACCTCAGATCCGCGGCGTACTCGCTGGCCGGCAGGCGGGAGCTGCTATCGGCGCCTGGGCAGGCGCGATTTGCGCAGGTCGGGGTTCAGGCGGTCGAGATCCGCCTGCACCTCCGCCGTGCTCCGCTCATGGACGATCTCCCGGCCCATGACCGTGCCCGAGTAGGCGCGGCCGCCGCGGGTGGGCAGCAGCTCGCACCGCACGCTGTGGGTGCCTTCGCCGATCACGACCTGAATGCAGCCGGCGCGCTTGCTCAGGACGACAACCTCCATGGTGCGGCCGTTCTCCATGCGTACGGGTATTCTTTCGGTGTGCATCATTCCGTGAGTCCGGTAGGGGTGAATGGGGTCAGGCGGTGTGCCGAAAACGGTTGATATCGTTCCACTTCGCGGACCTTCGCCGCACGACGACCGGAAGCCACTATCGAAGATCCACGCCCCGCCGTCAACAAACATCTTTCCGGCCGGCCTTCATGATCGGATACAACGCTCGTTCAAGCCGGGCCGGAGTCTTTCAGCTTCTTCAGCGATCCCGGGCTCAGGACTTCCGGGCGGGCAACCGGTGTTCCGTCATTGACATTGAAAAAAGGCGTATGCCTGTAGCTGCCGTCGATAAAGGCCCTGGCTATCTTGCCCGTTATGCGGAGTACCGCGACGGGAACGCCCATTGACTTAGGCCTCGGGTCGCCTCTGGCGCTTTTTGTGTTCACCCGCATGCGAACCGGTCCCACCGACTCGTCCAGGGACTGCCTGCTCTCTGCCAGGAAGCTGTGTACCAGGCCCACGAACGAGAGCCTGTAGTTTGGCAGCGTGTTGCCGACCGGCGTCCTGCAGCAGCCCGCGTACCAGCGGAGCAGTCCCTTGTCGGTGAGACGCATACAGGCAAGCGCCTCGCGTCCGGCCGAGAAATGGACATGCCTGGGAATAAGCTGGAAGACTTCCGTGCCGGCGTGCTCATCGAGAACTTCGCTCTCCCGGCCCAGGTAGCGAGCGAACGCCTGGCAGTCCCGGCAGTAACAGACGCCCCGGTTGGCCGTTTCCAGGGCATCGACGTATCCCCGCAGGGTTCCACAACGACATTTCAATGAATGGCTCACGATCCGGATCTCCTTGACATCCCGAGGCTTGGGCCTCTATGGATGTTTCAAATCAATGCTCGGGCCACCACCACGCCGACGTCACGCCAGCGGATTCTCCAGGCCGGCAAGCATCCAGGCCAGTCCCCCGCAGTTCAGGACGACCGTGGCCCAGAACGCGACCCGGAACGATCGTTTCCGGGACTTATGCCGAAGCACCCTCTGAGCGACGAGCGCGCCGGGCCAGCCACCCACCAGGCCAAGCAGGTGCAGCGTGCTCTCCGACACGCGCCATCTATCGTGCCGCGCCGCGTACTTATCCCGGGCATAAACGAAACCCGCAACCACACTGGCGACGATATACAGCCCGGGAACCGCAGGCGGCAGGCTACCGACGGCACCCGCCCCCGCCACGAAACTCAGGAAACCGCCTGCCAGAATGAACGGCGTGGGCCCGGGTTCGGCCCCAGAGGGACGACGTGATCGGTCGCCGGAAAGCTTCACATTCGCGCCCTGCGGTCGACCCTTGGAGTCCCGCGTCAGATCGTAGGTGACCATCTCGTTTCCTGCCGGACGCCGATCGCGATTCGCAAAGGACTTGATATGCACGAAGACCCGGGCGCCCCCGAGCGCCGGGCTGATAAAACCGAAACCCCGGTCGTCATTCCAGTCGCTTATCCGGCCCTTGTGTCGCATGGGCGCCCCTCCCGGTTCGAATGTCGCAGTCAGGCAACCGCGCGTATCGCGCGGTCCCGTCCCGCTCCGCAGCTGCAAGCCTATGATAACCGCCCAGCGGCCTGGGCTCAGCGTCACAAGCCGCGGCGACATCCACGTACCGGAAGAGTATAGCGTCTACGGCGAAGGCCGCAGCGGCTGGCCGCAACCCGGCCGAACCCGTGCTCGATAGACGGGGTCACGATCCAAGCTGGATGGGTGCCGGCGTCTCCTTTGAACTAGCCAGCAAAACTATTCCAACCAGACCGGCGGCAATGAGAGCGAGATCCTGGCGCACACCGAGAAGAAACGCTGCCTGCGCCCCCACGAAACACCAGAGAACCGGGACCAGGAACGGGCTGCGTGGATAAGGTGGAACGAGGAACGCGAGCAGCCCGATGCTGAAAATTGTCGTCGGGCATGGAAGCCCGAATGTCGGCATATGTGGATAGTCATGGCCCGCCTGCCACGACCAGGCCGGATAGACCGCCAGCGCGAAGAATATGAGGGTCGCGCCCGCGGCGCCGCGCCAGCCGCCGACCCGGGCAAACCGAAGTCGTCGGCGACAGACCCCCTGCCACAGGAAAACGGCCGCACCCAGCAGCGAAACAGCGGCGAACACATGGGCCAGCGGGTTGATCCGCGTGAAAAAGGCGAAATGATAGGCCAACGCGAGCCATGCCCACAGGAAGGCAAGAATTGCCGATACGCCGACACCGGACCAGCGCACTGGCTTGATCACGAGCACGACCGCCGCGACGGCCAACGCCAGCAGGGCCACCTGGCCCGGCCACACGGCTTCGTTGTATTGCGCAAATACGCCGAAGAACTCGTCAACCGTGAATGGAAGCTGCATGTGTCTCCGGGTAGCGCTCGACGAGGACTCTGATCGACATCGAAGCGTGTAGCTGTCTCGATGCCCTGTCGGTCCGCGCGCTGGTTATTCAACTACTCTACAAGAAAGGGACGGAGGAGTGTGTGTCAGATCCCTCCGCTCCCAATTCGCTGAACGAACCGTACGCAGTATACCGGGGGCAGATGCTCGCTGAGGGTCTGCCAGGTGTCGCCCTGGTTGTTGCTGAGCCACAGGGCGCCGCTGGTGCTTCCGAATGCCAGGGTTGCGCCGTCCCGCGTTACGTCGAGCGCGTGGCGGAACACCAGGTCGTACGCGTGTTCCTGGGGCAGGCCGTCGCACAGCGTCTCGAATGTCGCGCCGCCGTCCCGGGTGCGCGTCACCACCACCTTGCCGTCCACCGGGATGCGCTCCTCGTCCTTGACCGCCGGCACGAACCACGCGGTGTCCGGATCGGCGGGATGCACCGCCACGGTAAACCCGAACGACGACGGCGACACGCCTTCGATCTCCCTCCAACTGCCGGCGCCGTCGTCGGTACGGAATATGCCGTT
>JBEPXV010000095.1:0-6921 GCA_041641695.1 Gammaproteobacteria bacterium
CGCTGTGAAACGGGCCATTCCCGGCCCGTTTCCGACTCGGCGATCTCGGTTCGGCGCCTGATCGGGATGCGTGTCACTAATCCGATCAATGAACGCATCGGCGAAGTTTCCGACCTGGTCCTCGACCGGTGCGGCCGGATAGAAAGTATCACCTTGCATATCGGCGGATTCCTCGGAGTCGGGGGCCGCTATGTGCGCCTGCCACTGGACCGGACACACGTCCGGATCCGGTCATCGGACAGCGCCGCGGGGAGAGTCCTGGTGGTGCGCCAGACGCGGGACCACATACTCAGCGGTGATACCGTTTCCCGGGGCGACGGCGGCGACTGATGTCCCCCGGTCGCCGCCGGTCCTGGTGCATGCCGCGATTCAGGCGGACAGGTAGCGTTCCGCCGTATCCCGGCCCAGCTGTATCAGTTCCCGGGCCCGGTGGAATTCGTGGGCGCGCGCCGCGTCGTTGGGGATCACCAGGTAATAATCGGGAGTGTAGGGCGCCATCTTCATCCTCACAATGGAGCTTTGCATGGTTTCAATTGACAGCATCATGACATCGAAGAAACCCCAGTCCTGCTCCTTGTCGGGGACGAAACGATCCTGCAGATCCTGGATGAAAGACTTGATGCGTTCCCGATAGCCGTCGTCTTCCTCTTCGCCGCCCGCGGTGGAGCCGCCCGATGATTGCCCATGATTGCCCCTTGTGCGAGTCGCGGGGGAGCGGTCGGGCCGCGCGTCCACATTGACGGCAATGGTGATATCGTTCTGGTCGCGCAGCGTCGGGGCCACGGGCAGTGGGTTCAGCAAGCCGCCGTCCAGCAGCTTGCGGCCGTTGATCTCGTACGGGGTGAATATCAGCGGCACGGCGATGGAAGCCCGGATGGCGTCGAACAACGATCCTTTGGAGAGCCATACTTCCTTGCCGCGCTCGATATCCGTGGCGACCGCCGTGTAGGATATCGGCAGGTCCTGGATCTCCCGGTCACCGATCAGGTTACGCAGCCTGTTGATGATGCGATCGCCCTTGAGCAGTCCGCTCCATCCGAACGACAGGTCGAGCATGCGGACCACGTCGGACCTGTCGAGCGCCGTGACCCATTGCTTGTAGGTGTCGAGCTCACCGGCCGCGTATATGCCTCCAACCAGCGCTCCCATGGAAGAGCCGGAGATCGACCTGATCTCGTAGCCGTTCTCCTCCAGCCATTCGATAACGCCTATGTGCGCCAGGCCGCGGGCGCCGCCGCTGCCGAGCACCAGGGATACGCTCGTCTTGTCATGCATTTTCGAACCCC
The DNA here is from genome assembly GCA_041641695.1 of Gammaproteobacteria bacterium. Lineage (GTDB taxonomy): Bacteria > Pseudomonadota > Gammaproteobacteria > Arenicellales > JAANXG01 > JAANXG01. Next base: position 1,287 of record JBEPXV010000095.1, read on the forward strand.
GTCAGTCCTGGAAAACATTCAATTTCAGCCCGCTAAACAATGCCTTTGGCAACCGGTCAGGTCCGGCTTCATGGCACGTCAACGTTGGCAATTGAACAGCCATGGAACAAAAATGCCGCACCGCCGCCATGGCGAATCTTTGTCGATATGGTAACTTTGCGTATACACAATCGCTCTGCGGCTGCCCGGGCGCTGCTTCCTTCGGTGTCCCGGAGCTGTCTCCGTGGGCGCAATGGCACCTGCACATGCATCAGATCCTTACGGATATCGAGATCCAGGCTCAGCCGGTCACGATCTGGTCGATCCTGACGGATTTTCCCGCCTATCCGGACTGGAACCCGTTCATCCGTCATATTACCGGAACACCCGCCGTGGGCACTCGTCTTACCGTCTCGCTGAAGCCGCCGAACGGCCGTGCCATGACGTTTCGTCCCGTGGTGCTGGAGTGCATCGAAAACCGGACGCTGCGCTGGCAGGGCCGGTTCCTGGCGCCGCGGCTGCTCGACGGCGAGCATTTTTTTCGAATCGAGTCACCGGCCCCGGGACGCGTCGCGTTCACGCACGGTGAGCGTTTTTCGGGTTTGCTGGTGCCGCTGTGCAGGAAGCTCCTGGACGGACCGGTGCGTGCGGGCTTCATGGAGATGAACCAGGCACTGAAGTCCAGGGCCGAACACGACCGAGCCGCTCCATAGTGACCCTACCCTGGGGCCGGAGCGCCGGTATGTGGGCGCGCGGCACGGCGGGTTGCCGCGCGTCCTGGATCGGCGGCGCTACTTGAAACGCGACCAGGCCTTCTTGACGGCCTGGTCCATGTTCGCCCACATGTCCTCGGCGGCCTTTCTCATGTCATCCCATGCGGAATCGCCGGCCTGCTGAAGCTCGTGCATCTTCTGCTGAGCTTCGTCGCGTTGCTGGCGCAGCTTCTGCAGGCTCTCCTCGTATTGCACCTTGGCCTCCGCCGTGGCCTGCTCGGCCTTGGCTTCCATCTTCTTGATCTCCGCGTTCCATTCGTCAATCTGGCTCTTGAGCTTTTCGACAAACTCGTTCTTGTCAGTCATGGTAATGCACCTCGTTGGGGGAGTGGCTGTGAGCTCAGTGTGGATCCGGTGGCGTCAACGGGATGCGAGCTCCGGTGTCAGCATCCATGCCAGGATCCAGCTACCGGTGGAATCCCGGTTCATCGCCGTGATGGTGGCCGGTCGGAACGCCAGAACCTCCCGGTCGATGCCCATCAGGTGGGACGCCAGGCGGCCCACGAACGGCATATGACCGACGATCAGGAGGTTCGCATCGCGCGACCGGAGGCCGTCGGCGACGGCGTCAACCGGGTCGTTGGGAGCGAGCCCGTCCCAGGCCTGGATTACCGCCTGCGGCGTCAGTCTCTCGTGGAGCAGCTCGGCGGTCTGGCGGGCCCGGGTCTTGCCGCTGTGGACGACGACACTTGTCTCGATGTTGCCGCTCAGGACATTGGCCACGTTGCAGACATCCGCGGTGCCGCGCTCGCTCAGGGGCCGGTCCGGATCGGCTTCCCCGCTCAGCGCGTCGCCATGCTGGCACAAGTAAAGTACCATCGAGGCCATGATTCTGCCCTGATCATTGAAACCTGTTTCACGGTAACACAATATGCGGGCTGCCCATAATTCACACAACAGGAGGTACGGCTCCGGGCTCGCCCGCTGATGCCGGCGAGCCCCGGGTGAACAAGTCATGCCGCTCGACTACCTGATTATCGGCGCCGGTTCCGCGGGCTGCGTGCTGGCCGACCGCTTGTCGCAGGACCCTTCGAACCGGGTGGTCGTCATCGAGGCGGGCAAGCAGGCGCCATGGTGGGATTTCCGGGTTCACATGCCGGCCGCGCTCACCTGGCCGTTGAATGGCCGCACCTATAACTGGGGCTACCAGTCGGACCCGGAGCCGTGCATGAACCGGCGTCGTGTCATGCATCCCCGCGGCAAGGGATGGGGCGGCTCGTCGAGCATCAACGGCATGATCTTCGTGCGTGGCCATCCGGATGATTTCGCCCGCTGGGCCGCCCGCCCGGGCCTGGAGCAGTGGGACTACTCTCACTGCCTGCCATATTTCCGAAGGATGGAAACCTGGCTGGGCGGCTCGAGCGCGTTCCGCGGCGACAGCGGGCCCCTCAAGGTGTCGGTGGGGGAGTGCGCCAACCCGCTGTTCAAGGCCTGGCTGGAGGCGGGGCAGCAGGCAGGTCACGCGTTCACCGAGGACTACAACGGGCGCAGCCAGGAAGGGGTGTGCCGTTTCGACATGACGGTGTATCGCGGCCGGCGCATGAGCGCCGCACGGGCGTTTCTGGAGCCGGCCCTGGCACGACCCAACCTGGAAATCCGCGATCGTACCCTCGTCGCCCGGGTTGTTTTCGAAGGCCGGCGCGCAGTGGGCGTGGAGACTGTGGGTGGTGAAGTCATCCACGCGGGGCAGATTATTCTCTGCAGCGGCGCATTCAACACGCCGCACCTCCTTCAGTTGTCAGGGATCGGGCCGGCCGATGCGCTCCGCGATCTGGGCATAGAGGTGAAGGCGGACCTGCCCGGGGTCGGCCGCAATCTGCAGGACCACCTGGAGGTCTATCTGCAGCAGGCCTGCACGCAGCCGGTTTCGTTGTATCCGGCGCTGAAGCCATGGCGGCAGGCAATGATCGGGCTGCAGTGGTATCTGTTCAACAGCGGCCCCGGGGCCAGCAACCATTTCGAGGCCGGCGGGTTCATCAGGTCAGCCCCTGAATACGACTATCCCGATCTGCAATTCCATTTTCTGCCGGTGGCGATCCGCTATGACGGCACGCCCCAGCGCCGGCACGGATTCCAGGTCCACGTCGGCCCGATGCGCTCGGCTGCCCGCGGCCGGGTGCTGGCGCGCAGCGCGGACCCGCGCGAGCCTCCCTCTATCCTGTTCAACTATCTTTCAGCCGATTCGGATCGCCACGAATGGGTGCGGGCGGTGGCGAAGGCCCGCGAGATATTCGCGCAGCCGGCATTCGATCCCTCCCGCGGTGAGGAGCTGTCTCCGGGCCCCGATGTACGGAATGATGAGCAGCTCATGGATTTCGTGCGCCGCAACGCCGAGAGCGCCTACCATCCCTGTGGCACCTGCCGCATGGGAACCGACGGCGAGGCTGTGGTCGACGCGGCCTTGAACGTACACGGCCTGGAAGGCGTGAAAGTGGTGGATGCCTCGGTGTTCCCCGACATTACCAACGGCAACATCAACGCCCCGGTGATCATGGTGGCGGAGAAGGCCGCCGACATCATCCTGGGTCGACCGCCCATGGCTCCCGAAGGAGACCCGTTGTAACTTGGGATTCATCGCGACAAGTGTCCACGACCGGGGCACGGATCGGGTTCAGGGTACCTGCGTTCCCGGTGATAACCGCCCGGAGCCCCCAGTACGTTGGTGTCTTCGGTGGTTATCTCTGGTCGGAATTCATCCCGACAAATGTCCGCAAACGGGGCACGGATTGGGTCCAGGGCACCTGCGTTCCCGGTCATAACCGCTTGGGGTCCCCAGCACATTAGTGCCTTCGGTAGTTATCTCTCCCCGATACTCGCTTGGTGAAAAAGCACCACGCGGCGCCCTAGTGGTGATTTCAGGCAGGCGGTGAGATTTTACGCCGTTCGGTTCGATCGCCTTGCTGCGAATGATGACCGAGTGGAGCCCCCAATATTGTTGGTGCCTTCGGCAGCTATCCCTGGTCGGGATTCGTCCCGACTAGAACAAGCCCGTGATCCGGCCGTGCTCGTCCAGGTTGATGTGATCGGCGGCCGGGGACTTGGGCAAGCCGGGCATGGTCATGATGTCGCCGCAGACCACCACGAGAAACTCCGCGCCGGCGGACAGCTTTACTTCCCGGATTGGCACCACGTGGCCGCGGGGCGCCCCCTTGAGATTGGGGTCCGTGGAAAAGCTGTACTGAGTCTTGGCAATACAGACCGGAAAATGGCCGAAGCCCTGCTTCTCGAGGCGTTTGAACCGGGCGCGGACCGCCTTGTCGCCGATGATGTCGTCGGCGCCGTACAGGCGGGTTGCCACGGTCTTGACCTTTTCCCACAGTGACAGGTCGCCATCGTACAGGGGGGCGAACTGCGCGCTGTCCGCCTCGACCAGCTTGATCACGGCCCGGGCCAGTTCCTCGGCGCCGGCGCCGCCGTGCTCCCAGTGGGTGCAGTTGACGGCATCCACGCCCTGCTCGCCGGCCGCTTTCTGCACCGCCTGGATTTCCTCGTCGGTGTCGCTGACGAAACGGTTGATGGCCACCACCACCGGCACGCCGAATGCCTTGACGTTCTGGACATGACGCGCGAGGTTGGCGCAGCCCCTGGCCACCGCCTCCGGATCGGGGACGTTGAGCTCCGCCTTCTCGATACCGCCGTGCATCTTCAGGGCGCGGATCGTGGCCACGATCACCGCCGCTTTGGGGTGGAGGTCCGCCTTGCGGCACTTGATGTCGAAGAACTTCTCGGCGCCCAGGTCCGCCCCGAATCCGGCTTCTGTCACCACGTAATCGGCGAGCTTGAGGCCCGCCTTGGTGGCAATGGCCGAGTTGCAGCCGTGGGCGATATTGGCGAACGGACCGCCGTGCACCATGGCGGGATTATTCTCCAGCGTCTGCACGAGGTTGGGCATCAGGGCGTCCTTAAGCAGTACCGTCATGGCGCCGTCGGCATTCAAGTCGCTGGCATATATCGGTTTGCCGTCGAGGCTCTCGCCGATGACGATCTTGGCCAGACGCCGCTGGAGGTCCTTGAGGTCGGTGGCCAGGCAGAATATCGCCATGACCTCGGACGCGACCGTGATGTCGAAGCCGTCTTCGCGCGGAAAGCCATTGGCCGCGCCGCCGAGGGAGCAGACGATCCGGCGCAGGGCGCGGTCGTTCATGTCCAGTACCCGCCTGAAGGCGATCTTGCGGGCATCGATATTCAGGGCATTGCCGTGGGCGATATGGTTGTCGATCAAGGCGCACAATAGATTGTTGGCGGTGCCGATGGCATGAAAATCGCCGGTGAAGTGGAGGTTGATGTCCTCCATGGGGATGACCTGCGCGTAGCCGCCGCCGGCAGCTCCGCCCTTTACCCCGAAGCAAGGCCCGAGACTGGGCTCGCGAATACAGATCATGGCCTTCTTGCCAACCCGGCTGAGGGCGTCGCCGAGTCCGACCGTGGTGGTGGTCTTGCCTTCACCGGCCGGCGTGGGTGTGATGGCGGTAACCAGGACGAGATTGCCGTCCGGCCGGTCGGAAAGATTGGTCAGGTAGTCGAGATCGATTTTGCCCTTGCTGTGCGCATACGGATAAAAGGAGTCGTCCGGAATCCCCAGGTCCCGGGCGATGCCGCTTATGGGTTTCGGGCTTGCCTCGCGGGCAATCTCGATGTCGGATTTGTAAGACATGTCCCACCTCTTATCGAACCGGCCGATACTGTCGGAAAGTGAAGGTTGTACGAACGGCCGCACCGGGAGCAAACCGGCCCGGCTCCGGCGTTCGTACGCTGCCGTAAAAAGCCGCGGAAACTTAGCAAAGGATGGACCAGGCGGTGAACTGTATTAGCGACATGCGCTATCCCTGAATCGACAGCCTTATCGAAACTGCCGATCTAGCGGTGTCGTTTTCCGTACACCT
>JBEPXV010000096.1:0-6869 GCA_041641695.1 Gammaproteobacteria bacterium
CGCCATCCCGGTCTGCACCCCCGGCATTGCGGACCGGCTCGGCAGTCCCGGCGATCTGGGCGGGCAGACGCTGCTGCACGTGGTGGGATTCGAGATCGGCTGGCCTCACTGGCTGGCGCATGTCGGCGAGCCGGATCTGGCTGACTCCACGCGCGCCATACTCTGCGACACCACCGTGGCGGTCCTGGATCTCGCCCGCCGCGGAGAGGGCGTCGCGCTGGTGCGCAGCAGCTTCGCAGCCGATGCCCTGCGCCGGCAGGATCTTTCCGTGCCATTCGAGCAGGCCCTGGAGCTGGACGAGGCGTTTCATCTTGTTCAACCGGCCAAGGCCGCCCCGCGCCCGGAGGCGGAGGCGTTCAGGGTCTGGCTGATTGAGGAAGCCGATGCGGCCAGGTGACCATCGCCTGAATCACTGACCGGAGCCCTTTAACGGCAGCGGGTACGGCGGGACCGGGAACCGCGACTTCGCCTCCACGTCGTTCAGGTCCAGGTGATTGCGCATGAAGCGGTTGGCGGCATCCTGGTGCGGCTCGTAATCCCACGGCGTGTGCCGGCCGGTCATGAGCGCGCGGCTGACGAAACGGCGCCGGTGCTGGCTGGCGATGACGTCCCGGCGAATCGTTTCCAGGTCCCAGCGGTCGGCAACCTCCGCGGCGAAGCCGGACGCGACCCCGGCGTATCCCGGATCGGCGGCGAGGTTTTGGAGCTCGTCCGGGTCGGCGGCCAGGTCGAAAAGCTGCGGCGGGTCCACGTCGCAGTGCACGTATTTGTAGTGGCCGCGCCGGATCATGACCAGTGGCGCGACCGTGCCTTCGCCCATGTACTCGCCGTACGCCGTGCGATCCTGCTCGCCCGAGATCAGCGGCAGCACGCTCCGGCCGTCCACCGGCGCCGCGTACTCAAAGTCGTTGCCGCCGCCGGCGATATCCACCAGGGTCGGCAGGATATCCACCAGGGAGACAGGCGTGTGTATATTCCGGTCCCCCTGGTCGCCAGGCAGTCGGAGGATGAGCGGAACGCGCGCCGACCATTCGAAGAACGACATCTTGTACCAGAGCCCCCGCTCGCCGACCATGTCGCCGTGGTCGGCCGTCAGCAGGATGGCAGTGTTGTCCAACTGGTTCGTGTCCTCGAGGGTCTGCAGCAGGCTGCCGATCCAGTCGTCCAGGTAGGCAATGTTGGCGAAATAGGCGTGCCGCGCATTGCGCACATCGTCCTCGGTGATGTCGTAGTCTTCCGTTGCCGCCGCCTTGTACAACCGCTGGCTGTGCGGGTCGAGCTCCTCGAAGGGCATGGCGGGCACGCCGGGCATCTCGATCTCGGATGCCCGGTAGCGGTCCCAGTACCGTTGCCGCGCGGCATACGGGTCGTGCGGATGGGTGAACGAGGTGACCAGGCAGAACGGGCGCGGGTCGGCGCCCCGCGCCAGGTCATACAGCTTCTGCACCGACCGGTGCCCGGTCTCGTCGTCGAACTCGAGCTGATTGGTGTATTCGGCGACGCCGGCCTGCTTGACCGACAACATATTGTGCATCCACCAGTCGAAACGCTCGTCGGGTTTCTCCGCATCGGGGGTCCAGCCGAAATCGGCCGGGTAGATGTCCGTGGTCAGGCGCGACTCGAAGCCGTGCAGCTGGTCCGCGCCGATGAAGTGCATCTTGCCGCTCAGGGTGGTCTGGTAGCCCTGCATGCGCAGGTAATGCGCAAACGTGGGGATCTCGGAGTGAAACTCGGCCGCGTTGTCATAGGCGCCGATCTTCGACGGCAGCTGACCGGCCATGAACACGAAGCGCGCCGGGGCGCACAGCGGGCTGTTGCTGTACGCGTTGTGAAACACCGTCCCCGAACCGGCCAGCCTGTCCAGGTTGGGTGTCCTCGCCGTGCGCCCGCCGTGCAGGCGCAGGGCCCTGGCGGACAGCTGGTCCATCATGATCACCAGGATATTGGGCTGATTGTTGCTGCTCATCGGTTCCGTGTACTGTCTTGAGTGGGAATGGCGGCTCGGATTCGGCCCCCGCGGTGGCGCCTTACGCTGCCCGACCGCCGGGCCGGGCCGCAAGCGAGGAATTCAGACGCTGAGCCCCATCACTGCTAATGCGTCGCCGGCCGGTCCAGGCGCTTGAATACCGCCGGAGGTCTTAATTACAATCGATTCGGATCAGGAACGGCGGGTCCCGAGGGGCGAGACACTCGGGCAAACAGAGTACCTTCACAGGGCCCGCGCTGCTCGACGATCCCCGGCTCGAGCCCGCACGGGGATCTCCCGTTTTCGAGATGCTTCCCCGGCGCAGGCCGGAGGAAGATTTCGTTGACCCAACTCACTCCCGTGCACAACACGATATGAGGTTTACGAATGGAACACAAGTTACCTGAGCTTCCCTACGCCAAAGACGCCCTGGCCCCCTACATCTCCGCCGAGACCATGGAGTATCACTACGGCAAGCATCACCAGGCCTATGTTGACAAGCTGAACGGCATGATCCCCGGAACGGAATACGAGGACATGCAGCTCGAGGACATCATTCGCAAGGCGCCGGCGGGCGGCTTGTTCAACCAGGCCGCCCAGGTCTGGAACCATACGTTCTACTGGAACAGCATGTCGCCGGACGGCGGCAAGGAACCGGGCGGCGATCTGGGCTCGGCCATCAAGTCCGCCTTCGGCTCGTACGAAGATTTCAAGAAGAAGTTCCAGGAGACCGCGGTCGCCAATTTCGGTTCCGGCTGGACCTGGCTCGTGGCCAAAAGTGACGGGTCGGTGGATATCGTGAACACCGACGACGCCGGCAACCCGATGCAGCAGGATCTGAAGCCGTTGATGACCTGCGATGTCTGGGAGCACGCCTACTACATCGACTATCGCAATGCCCGGCCCAAGTACGTCGAGGCGTTCTTTAATGTCGTGAACTGGGATTTCGCCGCACGCAATCTCGGCGGCTGAACCCGTAGACGGGATCGCCCGCGGACCGACCCGGTTGTCGAGCCGGGCGCGCGGATCGACCCGTTGCCTGCGCAGCATCGTTCGCCGTCGCCGATCGGATATTCTTTGATCGGGCGACGGCGGGCGATCGTGCTTCCCCCCGCCGGGCCGGCACCAGTCGTGCCGGCGGGAGCCGATGACCGCGCAACGACCCCGGCACGGCAACCCGCCGGTACTCCGTTGCTCTTGAGGACATGAAACTGTTCACCGGGCTCAATCGCAACGTGCTGGTGCTGAGCTTTTGCCAGGCGTCCATGTTCAGCGGCCTGTCGCTGATCGTTACCACCACGGCGCTGGTGGGATTCACGCTCGCGGAGGACAAGTCCCTCGCAACCCTGCCATACGCCGCCCAGCTGTTGACCACCATGCTTACCAGCATCCCGGCCGCGGCGCTCATGGCGCGAATCGGCCGCGGCGGCGCATTCAGGATCGCCACCGTGCTCGGCATGGCCGGTGGCGGCCTGTGCACCCTGGCGATCCTGAAGGAGTCATTCTTCCTGTTCGTCGGCGGCAGTCTTTTGCTGGGCACCTTTACCGGGTTCGGCAACTACTACCGCTTCGCCGCGGCGGACAGCGTAGAGCTTGGCAACAAGAGCCGGGCGATCTCCTATGTCATGGCGGGGGGCGTGGTTGCCGCCTTCGTCGGTCCGAATCTGGCGAATCTGACCCGGGACGTCGTTGATCACGCGGCGTTCGCCGGCAGCTATGCCTCCCTGGTCGGTCTGTACGTGCTCTCGCTGGGCATGTTGATGTTCTTCCGGGCGCCGGCGGTCAAGACCCGGGCCCAGCGTGAGGCGGAAGGTACCGGCCGCCCCCTGCGGGCTATAGCCGTCCAGCCCCGATTCCTGGTGGCGGTTCTGTGCGGCGCCCTTGGTTATGCGGTCATGACCTTCGTGATGACCGCCACGCCCCTGGCCATGCAGCACCAGGGGCATGCGTTCTCCGACTCGTCGCTGGTCATCCAGTGGCATGTTCTGGGCATGTTCGCGCCGTCGTTCTTCACCGGCCATATCATCGCCCGTGTCGGGCTGTTGCGAACCATGAGCATCGGGGCCCTGACGGCGCTGGCCTGCGTTGTCACCAATCTGGCGGGGCAGGCGGTCGTCAATTTCTGGGTCTCTCTGACCCTGCTGGGCATTGCCTGGAACTTTCTGTTCATCGGCGCCACCACCATGCTGACCCGGACTTATCGGACCGAAGAGACATTCAAGACCCAGGCGGCCAACGATTTCATCGTCTTCTCCACGGTGACCGTCGCCTCCCTGTCTGCCGGCGCCATGCACCACCACTTCGGCTGGCAGGCCATCAATTGGGGCGCCCTGCCGGCGCTCGCGGTCGTGCTGATTGCGCTCGGCTGGCTCGCGTGGCGGGAGAAGGGCGGCGCCGCCGACCTTGACATGGCCCCGGGCGTCGCGCCGGGGGGCCCCGACGAGGCCGCGGCCACCGAAACGGCCGGTTAATCCGGCGCCGATCGCAGGGCGGCCGTGGGTGCAACGGGTTCCCGCGGCCCGCGGGCGGCCTTAGTACCCTCGGATAATTATGCCCAAGGGTACTTAGTAAGACGGTGGCGTGATCGCCCACATCGCGATCGTCTCGCTGTCCGTGGGGTTGCTGTAGCGGTGCGGGATGTCGCTGGAGAAGGCAAAGCTGTCGCCCTCGTTGAGAACGATGTGCTGTTCCCCCAGCCAGAGGTGCAGGCTTCCGGTGATGATGATTCCGGCCTCCTCGCCGCGGTGCGTATACGGCTCCGATCCGCTTGCTGCGCCGGGCTGGAATACGCACCTGAGCAGCTCAATGTTTCGTCCCAGGTTCGGCGACAGCAGCTCGTCGACGATCCCGCTGCTGAAAGTCAGGGTGCGGCGGTTCTCTGCGCGTACCACGAAGTCCCGCAGCGCCGAGTCGGTAGTGGAGGTGGCGGAGAAAAACCAGCTTATGGTGACGCCCAGAGCACGGCTGATGGAGTGCAGAGCCTTGATGGAAGGACTCGATATGCCGCGTTCGATCTGGCTGAGGTAGCCCTGGGAAAGCCCCGTTTCCCGGCTGAGCCCGGTAATGGTCATGTCGCGGGCCTTGCGCAGCTCGCGTATCTCCGCGCCGACTTTCTCGTCAATGTCGGGCAGCTCGCCGACCTCGGCCGTCATGTTTCCTGTCACCACTGGATGATCTCCGGTTCGTACTATGGCTCGCTGCTGTCCCGCCGGATCGCAGGGGTAATCCGGTTGTAGCTTGCGGGGCGACGGGGTGCGGCCATTATGTAGCAGGCGCTGCCAAAAGTCGCATCCGGCAACGCCCTCCCGCGACCGGGAGGAACCAGGCGCGCTGTTGCAGCGTGTTGCGGTGCGATATCATCAGAAAGCAGCATTGCATCATTAGAGTGAATATTGTGCTATATTTATTCACAGTAATGATATACGACACGTAAGAGCTTGTGTCGAGGCGACAGGCGGCCATTGCGCCTGTTCGGGCCTCGCGCATTCGTGAGCCGATCACCCTACGAGATCCTCACCGCGTCGCTCCCGGCAGTCCGTGCGCGGAACCGCTCCCACCGCCATGGGCCGCAAAGGGTCGTGACCATTCTCCTTCGCCGGGCTGCCGGACAGCAGCCCGGCGGGTTGTTTCCCGTCTTTGCTTTGATATCAATTCGCCGCCTTTCGAGAATGACATTCGGGCAATGTCGCAATGACATCCCGGCCTGAAAAGCCTCAGTTGACGCCTTTCAACGGGACGGCAGGGGCGCATTTCGGGAGGAACGCAGACAAAAAAAGCCCCGCGCGAGGCGGGGCTTTTTCCGTTTCCAGGCGTTGGAAAGGACGACTTACATCATTCCGCCCATTCCGCCCATTCCGCCCATTCCATCCATGCCGCCGCCGGGCATGCCGCCGGATTCCGACTTTTCTTCCGGAATCTCGGCCACCATGGCCTCGGTGGTGATCATGAGGGCCGCGATGGACGCCGCGTTCTGCAGCGCGTAGCGGGTTACCTTGGTCGGATCCAGGATACCCATCGCGATCAGGTCGCCGTACTCCTCGGACGCGGCGTTGTAGCCGTAGTTGCCTGAGTTGTCGAGGACCTTGTTCAGGACAACCGAGCCGTCCTGTCCGGCGTTGCCGACGATGGTGCGCAGCGGCTCCTCGAGAGCCCGGCGCACGATCTTGATGCCGACATTCTGGTCGTCGTTGTCACCCTTGGTGTTGCTGACCTTGTCGACGCAGCGCACCAGGGCGACACCGCCGCCCGGCAGCACGCCTTCCTCGACCGCCGCACGGGTTGCGTGCAGTGCGTCCTCAACGCGGGCCTTCTTTTCCTTCATCTCGATCTCGGTGGCGGCACCGACCTTGATGACGGCAACACCGCCGGCCAGCTTGGCCACGCGCTCCTGCATCTTCTCCTTGTCGTAATCAGAAGTCGCTTCCTCGATCTGGGCGCGGATCTGGTTGACCCGGCCTTCGATGTCGTCCTTGCTGCCGGCGCCGTCGATGACTGTGGTGTTCTCCTTGGAGACCTGGATCTTCTTGGCCTGGCCGAGATCATCCAGCGTGGCGCTCTCGAGGCTCTTGCCGACTTCCTCGGAAATCACCTGGCCGCCGGTCAGGACAGCGAGGTCCTGCAGCATGGCCTTGCGACGGTCGCCGAAGCCCGGCGCCTTGACGGCGCAGACCTTGACGATGCCGCGGATGTTGTTCACCACCAGGGTGGCAAGGGCTTCGCCCTCGATGTCCTCGGCGACGATCATCAGCGGCTTGCTGGCCTTGGCAACCGACTCCAGGACCGGCAGGAGCTCCTTGATGTTGGAGATCTTCTTGTCGTGGATGAGGATGTAGGGGTCATCCAGCTCGCAGGTCATGTTTTCCTGCTTGTTCACGAAGTAGGGCGACAGGTAACCGCGGTCGAA
>JBEPXV010000097.1:0-6863 GCA_041641695.1 Gammaproteobacteria bacterium
TAGTAGGCCCGGCCCGGCCCGTCGAGGACCAGAGTATGCTCATCCCGCAGACTGCGGAGCTGCGCTTTCAGTCCGTCCTCGTCGGGGGACGCTGCACCGGCGGGCGCCGTCAGCAGCTCCGCGCCGGTTTCCCGGGCTTGTGCACCGAGCTCGTACATGCGCGCGGCGGCATCGATGATCGGGCGATAACCCGTGCAGCGGCACAGGTTCCCGGCCAGCGCATCGTCCACCCCGCGGCGGCCGGGATACGGGCTGGTCTTGTAAAGGGCGAACAGGGACATGACGAAGCCCGGCGTGCAGAACCCGCACTGCGAGCCGTGGCACTCCAGCATGGCCTGCTGTACGGGATGCAATGCCTCGCCGGGCCGGCTGAGGCTCTCCACGGTGAACAGCGCCTTGCCGTCCAGGGTGGGCAGGAACTGGATGCAGGCATTCACCGCCTGGTAGCGGAGACCGTCGCCGTGCAGCGCGGCGACCACCACCGTACAGGCCCCGCAGTCGCCTTCCGCGCAGCCCTCCTTGCTGCCGGTGCGCTGCAGGTCCTCGCGCAGGTATTGCAGAACGGTGCGGTTGGAATCGGCGTGCGCCACCGACCGGACCTGGCCGTCCAGGACGAATCGGATCGGGCGCCGGACTTCCGTCGTCATGGCGGGCCTCAGCTTCCCCGGTAGGTGGCGTAGCTCCAGGGGGACAGCAGCAGCGGCACGTGGTAGTGCTCGTCCGCGGCGGTCGAGAACCGCAGGGTAACGCGGTCGAGGAACGGCGGGTCGGCCACCGGAACCGGCTGGCCGGCGAAGTAATCCGCCACGTCGAACTCGAGCTCCCAGGTACCGAGGTCGAACTCGTCCTCCGACAGCAGGGGCTTGTCGGCGCGGCCGTCCTGGTTGGTGGCCGTCTCGATCACGAGCTCTCGCCGGCCGTCAGCCACCCGGAACAGACGCAAATTGATGCCCGCGCCGGGCCTGCCCTGCGCGGTATCCAGTACATGCGTGGTCAGTTTGCCCATGCAGCCATCCTCGCATCGTCCAGCACAGCCCTGTGGGCCGATGCTGATTTTCGACTGGCCCCGCGTAAAGACGCGGCGGTATGTCGTTTATTTTTCTGAAAGGAGGACCATTCTACTCAGTCAGCGGGGAAGCGGAATAGCATCAAATTTCGCTCACCTGATGCCGTTTCGACATCACCCTGGCAGAGGCAGGGCCGCTCGAGACTGCGTCACCGGGGCCCTGGCGGCGACACGGGCGTGCAAGGGGGTTCGTCTATGCCGGTTGTGACCCGGACCCGCTGTCGAACAGCAGGGCTATCTTCTCCTTTTCGTCCATGACCTGGTTGGTGGTGTACCTGAGACGCCTGGTAAGGGTACGGATCATCTTGGCGCCGAGGTCCGGACGCTGCTTCAGCAGGAGCTCGAGCTCCGAAGCGTGCACCGCCAGCAGGGTTACATCCGTCAGCGCCACCGCGGTGGCGGTCCGTTCCGTCTGGTCCACGACGGCCATCTCGCCAAAGAAGGATCCCGGCTCCAGAGTCGCCAGGACGACGGGCGACCCGGCACCCGTTCTTGAGATCTGCACCTTTCCCGCGACGATAACGTACATCGTGTCGCCCCGCTCGCCCTCCACGAATATCGTGTCCCCCTGACTCACGCGCATTCGGTTCTGTTGCATGGCCTTACCCATTTGTTTCGGGCAAGTATAGACCAGGCCGGGGTCATGCCGGGGCGCCGCCGGGGGGTGATCCGGAGCAGACGCCGGACCACGGTCGACACGCCTGGCCTCAGCGCCTCCGGCGGGGGAAGCGGCTTCAGGAGGACAGCGGCAACGGCACGTGGCAGTGCGGCGTCTTTCTCACGCGCCGGCACTGGCACCCGGCATGCCCTCGGCCTTCAGGCGGTCGAGCGCCCGCGAAAAGGCTTCGACGCTGGCCGTAATGTCCTCCGTCGAGTGGACCGCCGAGGTCATGCCACCGGGCCAATTGGCGATATCCACGCCCTCGATCAGGAGGGCCAGATGCAACGCAGTCGCTTCAGCCGCCGGTTTGGTCTTCAACTCACGCCAGGGGATCTGCAACGGATCGAATTCCAGCGGGTCGATCCTGCGCCCCTCCGGGTTCATGAAGAAGTGAAAGCCGGAGAACGTTCCGTAGACCGCCCACTCCGGACATTTGCGGGCGAGTACCTCGTTCATGCCGCGGCGGAGCTGTTCCCCGGCGCGATTCGCCCGCTCACAGGCGTCAGTCGTTTCTATGATGCCAAGCGTGGTAATCGCCGCGGCGGCGGACACGGGATTGCCGTTGAAGGTGCCGGGGTGGAGGATTTTATCCCGGCCGGCCGATTCCATGGCCTCGAAATCGATCTGGTCGAGAATCTCCCTGCGCCCCGCGACAGCACCGCCGGGCAGACCACCGGCGACGATCTTGGCCAGTGTGGTCAGATCCGGCCGTACACCGAAGGCCTGCTGGGCGCCGCCCGGAGCGCAGCGGAAACCGGAGATCACCTCGTCGAATATGAGCAGCGTGCCGGCCGCCTCGGTCAGCGACCTCAGGCGATGCAGCATGTCTTCGGCGACGGGCACCATGCCGAAAGAGCCCCCGGTCGGCTCGAGGAATACGGCGGCGATGTCCCGGCCAGCGAGCACCTGCTGCAGAGCATCCGGATCGTCCGGATCCACCAGCACGGTCTTGTCTGCCACTTCGCGCAGCACGCCCGGCGTCGGCGAGCCGTCGAAGTGGGATACGTAGCCCGATGTCATATGATCGTGCCAGCCGTGAAAGTGGCTCTTGAAGCGGATGATCTTCTCGCGGCCCGTGTGGGCCCGGGCCAGCCGCAGGGCGAGCAGTGTCGCCTCGGTACCGGAAGCGGTAAACCGCAGGCGCTCGGCGCTCGGGACCAGGCGCTGGACCATTTCGCCCCAGATTACTTCGGGTTCATGTCCGGCCCCGTACTGCGTGCCACGGGTCAGCGCGCTGCGCGCCGCTTCCATCACCTCTTCAGGCGCGTGGCCGAGAAGATGGGCACCGTGGC
This sequence comes from Gammaproteobacteria bacterium, assembly GCA_041641695.1. GTDB lineage: Bacteria > Pseudomonadota > Gammaproteobacteria > Arenicellales > JAANXG01 > JAANXG01. Next base: position 3,020 of record JBEPXV010000097.1, read on the forward strand.
CGCCGAAGTAGTCGATGTATTCATTGCCGTCGACGTCGCGCTTGCGGGCGCCGGCGGCGCTCTCGACATAAATCCCGTAGGGTTTGAGGTAGCGGGCATCGTGCGTGATGCCGCTGGGGAAGACCCGGCGCGCCCGCTCGGCGAGGCGGGACGAGCCCGGCGTGCGTTGGCGGTAATCGGCCACAATCTGGGAATTGGTGAGCGACACGTGTTGACTCTCCTCGTAGAGTGAATGATCAGTGCAGCAGGCTGGGGATCCACGTGGACAGGCCCGGGAACAGCGCCAGCAGCACGATCACGGCGAAGAATGAAAAATAGAACGGCAGGGATGCCACGATCGCGCGTTCGTACGGTACCCTGGCAATCCATGCCGCGGTCATCAACGACATCCCCACCGGCGGCGTCACGTTGGCAACGTTCAGGGTGACGATCATCAGGATAGCGATGTGCAGGGGGTCGAACCCGAGACCGACCAATGCCGGCACCAGAACCGGGGCAACCACCACCAGGGCCGGCAGCACGTCGATAACGGTACCGATCAGTATCAACAAAAGGCTGACCAGCATGAGCTGCAGGAAGGCGTAGTCGGTAACCGCCGCGATCATCGCGGCGGCGTCGCGGGCAATACCGGAGCGGGTAACGAACCAGCTCAAAACCGCCGAGGCGGCCAGCAGGAAGAACACGACCCCGGAAAAACGGACCGTCACGACCAACGACTGCCACACTTTTTTCCAGGTGAGGTTCCGGTAGAACAGGAATCCGATCGCCATCGCATAAACGGCAGCGAAACCCGAGGCCTCGGTGACGGTGGTCATGCCGGAGAGAATCCCCCCGAGGATGATGACGGGAACCGCCAATGCCGGCAGGGCGCTCATGAACGCCGCCAGTGCCACACCCAGGGCGATCGCCTCCTGTTTGGGATAGTTCCGCATCCACGACAGCGCGAAGCTCACCACCAGCAACGACAGCGCCATGAGCAGACCGGGGATGATGCCGCCGGCGAACAGGTCGAGCACGGAGGTGTCCCGCAGTATCGTGGCATACACCACCATCACGACGCTCGGGGGAATGATCGGCCCGATGATTGACGAGCAGGCCGTAATCGCGGCCGCATAGCTGGCGTCGTAGCCCTGCTTCTTCATGGCGGGTATGAGAATCTTGCCAATCGCGACGGTGTCGGTAATGGCCGCTCCCGTAAGACCGGCGAAGAAAACCGAGACGGTGATGTTGACGTGGCTCAGCGCACCGCGCACCCGGCCCAGCAGGGCATTGTTGAACGTGATCAGCTTCTGGGTCAGACCGCCCTGGTTCATCAGTTCGGCGGTCAGGATGAAGTAAGGGATGGCAATCAGCATGTAGCCCGATACGCCGGAGAACATCCGGTCGGCGATGATACCGATCATTCTCTCGCCGCCGAGGGCATAGCTTCCGGCAACACCGGCCATGGCCATGACGACAGCGACCGGGACGCCGATCAGCAACAGCACCACGAAGGTGACGATGGCCAGGCTCATTGTCCGGTCTCCGGCCGCTCCACAACGTCTTCCAGCGTCACATAGTGCTCGAGCAGGGCGTAGCCGTTGACCAGGTGCAGCAGCGTGATGGCGCCGGTAAGCGGCACCGCGATCGCCGTGTAGTACTGCGGGATCTGGATCATGTCCGACACCATATAAGTCTGCCGGGCATAGGTGAAAAACTCCCAGCCGTACCACATGAGCATCAGGGCGAAAATCGCGATCACCCCGAGACAGGCTATGGCCGTCAGGCGCACCAGCGGGGCAGGCAACAGCTTGACGAAGAGCGTCATGGCGATGTGCTCGCCGGAATACAGCGCGATGGTCAGCGAGATCAGACCGATCCAGGGCAGGAAGACGCGCGCCAGGGAGTACGTCCAGCTCAGCGCCCCACCGGTCACTATCGTGTAGAGGAAACCAATAAACGAGATTGCCAGCATGGCAAGAACGCACACGACGCAGATCACGATCGCGGCCTGGTTCACGATCGCGCTCAACTGCCTGGCGGCCTTCAAAACCGACATCGGCGGGGTTCCGGTATGAACGTGGGGCGCTGTCCCGGCCGGACGCGTGCCCGGCCGGGTTTACAGCAGCCGGTCATGGCCCGGCGGGAGGCAATGCCCGCCGGGCGCGCAACCGCTACTGGCCGTAGCGCTCGAAGTCCTGTGCCTCGAGCTCCTCTCCGACCCGCTCGACCTCGGCCCACAGCTCGTCGATCAACGATTCCTCGAGGCCGAAGTCGTTCACGATCCAGTCCTTCCAGGCGGGCCGCGCCATCTCGGCCATGCGCTGCCGCTCATCGGCGGGCATGATGTAGCATTCCTCGAAAATCTCACAGGATTCCTTCCAGCTCGCGGTCGCCAGTGCGCCGGAAGTTCCGTGGGCGAGCTGGATGGCCTCCTGGGCGGAGTGGGTGATGATGCGCTGATACTCCTCCGGCAGGCTCTGATACCACTCCTCGCTCACCAGCCACGTCTGGGTGTTGTAGACATGGCCCGTCATGGTCGTGTAATCGGTGACTTCATTCAGATTGAATGACGTGTTGACGACGGGCGCATTGAACTGGCCGTCCGCCAGGCCGCTGCCAAGCGCGGTTTGCACCTCGCCCCAGGGCAGCGGCGTCGCCGAGGCACCCAGGGCATCCATCATCGCCACGTGGGACGGATTCTCTTCGACGCGAATGTTGAGGCCTTCCAGGTCCTCGACGGTCTTGATGAGCCTTTCGTTGTTGGTGAATGCAACGAAGCCCCCGCCGTCATCGAAGGTGCCGAGATAGCGCATATTGGCTTCGTCGATGGTGCCCGCCATGAAGTCCGCGAACCACTCACTGTCGAAGAACGTCCAGGCCTGGCGCCAGTTCTCGAACAGGAACGGCGTAGTCACTGCCTGGTACTTGTCGTAGAAGGATGACATGGCACCGGAAGAAATCACGGTGGACTGCAGAGTCCGACCGCCGGCCTGGACCTGCGATGCGGTCTCGACCTCCGAGCCGAGCTGCGAACCGCCGAATATCGAAACCTCGAGATCACCGCCCGTGCGGGTTTCCACCAGGCTCTCGAAGTGGACAAGCCCGGGGTAGATCTCGCTCTTGGTCAGGTCCTCCGGCACGATGGTGGCAATCGCCATCTCATATTCCTGCGCCTGTACGGTCGTCGTGGAAAAGAGCATCGCCGATCCGGCAACGACAGCCGCGCGCGTCAGTGTCAACGGTTTTCTCATGAGCATCTCTCCTGCGGATGGTATTGTCTTGTATGGACCCCCGATAACCGGTACGCGGTGACCTGGCAATGGCGACCGCTGGTCCGAACTTTTCTGCAGTAATGGCGAAAGCCAGGATAAATCCCCGCTTGCCTGACGGTCAACCGAAGGCCCACGGGCGTTCGGCCGGCACCCGCGGATGCCGCGCGCAGAGCGCTTCATGATCGGTCCGATCGAGCCCGGGCAGTCATGTCGCCAGTCGATGTCTTCACGAGATTAGTGTTTCGACCGGAGTTCATTCCTGACGACCGATTCCGATTGAACTCCGGCCGTTTCGCGGAAACAGTATGACGTGGCGGCTTCCGCCAAGGCCGCGACCTGCCGGGCCGCCGTCCGGACGAAGCCCGGCATCCACCGCGTGCCCGTGACGGGCGACGATGTCCGGCACCGCGTCGATGTCGCCGGCTGCACTCAGGCGTAGCGCACCATCACGTGTCTGACGACCGTGTAGTCCTCCAGGGAGTACATGGACATGTCCTTGCCGTACCCGGACTGCTTGATCCCTCCGTGGGGCATCTCGTTGGCCAGCATGAAGTGACAGTTGATCCAGGTGCAGCCGTAGCGCAGACGCG
>JBEPXV010000098.1:0-6848 GCA_041641695.1 Gammaproteobacteria bacterium
CGTTGGTCGCCGAGCGCGGGCCGCGATGAGCGCGGCTAGCGGCTCCGGCATCTACGCCGCACGTCGTGCCGGGGCCCGGCATGCGGCACACCCATCCGCACACAGAGGCAATTGATGGAAAGCTGGCAGTTCCCGCCCGACTATGACAACGATTACTTTCCGGCCGGATCGAGCCGCTACTGGTTTCCGCAGCGCGAGACCATGGACCCGGGCGAGCGCGATGCGCTGATACTGGGCCGGCTCCGCCAGGTCATGCACTACGCCTGGGAGAACGCGCCGTTCTACCGGCGCAAGTGGGAAGAGGCCGGCGTGCACCCGGACCGGATTCACTCTCTCGAGGATTTCGAGGACCGCGTGCCGGTGGTCACCAAGCAGGAGCTGCGCGAGTCGCAGGCCTCGGCGCCGCCGTTCGGCGATTATCTGTGCATTCCCGAGGAGGAGGTGCACCACATTCACGGGACGTCCGGCACCACCGGCCGGCCGACCGCATTCGGCATCGGGCGCCGCGACTGGAACACCATCGCCAATAACCAGGCCCGGGTGATGTGGGGGATGGGCCTGCGGCCCGGCGACACGGTATTCATCGCATCGGTGTTCAGTCTTTACATGGGCTCCTGGGGCACCCTGGCGGGCGCCGAGCGCCTGGGCTGCAAGTGCTTTCCGTTCGGCGCGGGGGCGCCCGGCATGACTCAGCGGGCCGTGACCTGGCTGCAGATGACGCGGCCGGCGGGTTTTTACTCAACGCCCTCCTATGCCCTGCGCCTCGCCGAGGTCGCCGCCGAGGAAGGCGTCGATCCCCGCGACTTCGGGCTGCGCATCATGTTCTTCTCCGGTGAGCCCGGCGCCTCCATTCCGGGCATCCGCGACCGCATCGCCGATACCTTCGGCGCCCGGGTGATCGACTGCGGCACCATGGCCGAGGTAACACCCTGGATGAACGGCGCCGGCAGCGCAGAGACCGACGGCATGCTGCTGTGGCAGGACATGGTGTACACCGAGGTCTGCGACCCGGAAACCGGGCGCCGGGTACCGTGGGGACAGCAGGGCACGCCGGTCTACACCAATCTCGAGCGCACCTCGCAGCCGATGATCCGGCTGCTTTCCGGCGACCTCACCCACTGGGTCATGGAGGACAACCCCTGTGGGCGCACCTATCCGCGGCTGCCGCGCGGTATCTACGGCCGCATCGACGACATGTTCCAGGTGCGCGGCGAGAACGTGTACCCCAGCGAGATCCACGCGACGCTCAACCGCATGGAAGGCTATGGCGGCGAGCACCGCATCGTGATCACCCGCGAAGGCGCCATGGACGAGCTGCTCATCCGCCTGGAACCCGCCAAGGAGCTGGAGGCGCGCGGCGTCGACGCCGTGGAGCAGTTCCGCAGCAAGGCCAAGCACGACCTCGAGCGCATGCTCGGCTTCCGGGTCGGCATCGAGATGGTGGCGGCCGGCACCTTCCCGCGCACGGACTTCAAGGCCCGGCGCGTGATCGAGGACCGCGACTTGTACAAGAGCCTGCGCGAGGAAGCGCCGTGACGACGCGCACTCCCTCCACCGAGCTGGCCCGGCGGCTCCTCGACGACGGCAATCTGCGCGCCGCGGCGCGCCTGATCACCCGGGTCGAGGCCGGCGAGAACGAGTGCCGCCCCGCCCTCGCCGAGCTGTACCGGCATACCGGGCATGCCCACGTGGTCGGCGTCACCGGGGTGCCCGGCTGCGGCAAATCCACGCTCGTTTCCCACCTCGCCCGGGTGCTGCGGGACGACGGGCGCCGGGTGGGTATCGTTGCCATCGATCCGTCGAGCCCCTTTTCCGGCGGCGCCATCCTTGGAGACCGCATCCGCATGTCGGACCTGGTCCAGGACCCCGGCGTATTCATCCGCAGCATGGCCACGCGCGGCGCCCTTGGCGGGCTGGCGAAAGCCAGCCTCGATGCCGTGGACGTGCTGGACGCAGCGGGTCTCGATGTCGTGCTCATCGAAACCGTGGGGGTCGGCCAGGACGAGGTCGATATCGTGCAGGCCGCGCACACCACGGTGGTGGTCTCGGCGCCGGGGCTCGGCGACGACATCCAGGCGATCAAGGCCGGCGTGCTGGAGATCGCGGACATCCACGTGGTCTCCAAGACGGACCGCGCCGACGCCAACCGCACCGTGATGGAGCTCAAGTCCATGCTCACCATGAGCATGCCCCGGGGAGAGGGACAATGGTACACGCCGGTGGTCCCCACCAGCGCCGAGCAGGATACCGGCTTTGTCGAGCTGCGCGACGCCATCGATCGTCACCGCGCGCACCTGGTCGACGGCGGGTCGCTGGAGGCCAGACGCAGCCAGATAGCCGCCAACCGCATGATCAAGATCGCCGAGGGCATCGTGCGAGAAGACTTCCGCCGCCAACGCGAGGCGGACCTCGCCGGCGTGCTCGGCCGTGTCAGCCGCCGCGAGATGGATCCCCACGCCGGGGCTCTCGAGCTGCTGAGGGCCATTCAATCGAGGATCAGCCATGAGTCGACAGCTAACACTGTTCAGTAAAGAAGAGCTCGAGCGCATCGACGCCGATTACCGCGACTGGGAAGCGGGCGAGGTCGCCGGGTTTCTCGAGCGCGCCCCGGAACGACGCGCCGCCTTTCGCACCGGCGCCGGCCAGGAGGTGAAGCGGACCTACACGCCCGCCGATGTCGCCGAAACGCCCTGGGACGACATCGGCCTGCCCGGCCGCTATCCGTTCACCCGCGGCCCCTACCCCACCATGTACCGCGGCCGCCACTGGACCATGCGTCAGATTGCCGGTTTCGGCACCGCCGTCGACACCAACCGGCGATTCCACTACCTGATGGCCCAGGGCCAGACCGGCCTGTCGGTGGACTTCGACATGCCCACGCTCATGGGCTACGACTCCGACCATTCGATGAGCGAGGGCGAGGTGGGTCGCGAGGGCGTCGCCATCGACACCCTCGCCGACATGGAGGACCTGTTCGCCGGGATAGACCTGGAGAAAATTTCGGTGTCCATGACCATCAACCCCTCGGCCTGGATCCTGTTCGCCATGTATATCGCGGTGGCGGAGAAGAACGGCTTCGACCTCAAGAAGCTTTCCGGCACCATCCAGAACGACATCCTCAAGGAATACATGGCGCAGAAGGAGTGGATCTACCCGGTGCGGCCGTCGCTGCGCATCGTGCGCGACTGCATCACCTACGGCGCGCAGCACCTGCCGCGCTACAATCCGCTGAACATTTCCGGCTACCACATCTCCGAGGCCGGGGCGATCGCCACCCAGGAGATCGCCTACACCATGGCCAGCACCATTCAGTACGTCCGGGAGGCGGTGGACGCCGGCGTGGACGTCGACGAGTTCGCGCCCCGGCTGTCGTTCTTCTTCGTCAGCCAGGCGGACTTCTTCGAGGAGATCGCCAAGTTTCGCGCCGCCCGGCGCGTGTACGCGAAGATCATGCGCGAGCGCTTCGGCGCGAAGAAACCCGAGTCCTGCCGCCTTCGCTTCCACGCCCAGACCGCCGCGGCGACCCTCACCAAGCCGCAGCCCAAGGTGAACATCGTGCGCACCGCCTTCCAGGCCCTGTCCGCGGTGCTCGGCGGCGCCCAGTCCCTGCACACCAACGGCCTCGACGAGGCCTACGCCATCCCCACCGAGGAGGCCATGAAGATCTCGCTACGCACCCAGCAGGTGATCGCCCACGAGACCGGGGTGGCGGACGTCGTCGACGGCATCGGCGGCTCCTGGTACGTCGAGGACCTGACCACGCGCATCGAAAACGAAATCTGGCGCATCCTCGATGAAGTCGAGGAGAAGGGCGGCACCATCCAGTGCATCGACGACGGCTACTTCCAGCGCGGCATCGCCGACTCGGCCTACGACTACGCCATCCGCAAGGCCAGCGGCGACCGGCCGGTGATCGGCGTCAACTGCTACGTCGAGGACGAGGCCAACCCCGACGTCGAGACCCACCCCCACGACCCGGAAACCGAGCGCAACCAGATACAACGGCTCCAGCGGGTGCGCGACCGGCGCGACGAGGTACAGGTCCGGCAGCTCCTCGAGAAGCTGCGCAGCGTTGCCGAGGACGAGTCGCAGAACCTCATGCCGGTGACCATCGAGCTAGTAAAGGCGGGCGCCACCATGGGCGACATCGTCGAGCACCTGCGCGAGATGTGGGGCACATACCGGGAGACGGCGGTTATCTGACAGCTGCCCCGCTGTCGGAGCGGCTTCTGCCGCGATAGACGGATCCAGGCCCTGGTATCATCGCGTGTCCCGCTGCCGCGGTCCCGGCGCGAATCGCTCAGACTATGGCTCGTGGCCGCCGGGCCGCGGGTGTCAGCCGCGAATATCAGTTTTTGCGGCACCCCCAAGGATACCCTTGCCCAGTGAATTGTCGGGGTCGTCGGGGAAAAAATGCCATGTATCTGGCCATTCGTCTATACTTTAATTCGAGCTCCGCATTTGTGCCGGAAATGGAAACACTGCTTGGACACGTAGCACCGAACCGCCGCGAGACCACCAGGATCCCCACCGGCGCGAATCCAGATATCCCAGTTGGTTGCACGTAATCAGGGCGTCGAGCAAGCGGCCGTGGTCTTCTATAGTTCTTCTGTACCGTGATCCTGATCAGCCAGAAGCTGGTACGAGAAGTGACCCGGATCACCGGAGCGTGCAGGAGCCACCCGGCCATCGAAGTTTGGCAGGAAGAGCAGGTGGCGGGACTGTACGGCGATCGACGCTGCAGATAAACGTCGACTCCGCTTTTCCGTTCTAATTTTCCGGGAGGACAGAGATGACAAAAAGACGTTCAGTCCTGACACTTGTCGTATCAGTATTCCTGCTGTTTGCAATTTCCGTTCGTGCCGAGTCCACGGAGATTGTCATCAAGGGCACGCCAACGTTCAATCTGGAAAAGCCCATCCAGATTGCGCCAAGCACCACATCAATCGCATGGGAATATCATTTCTATCCTTCACAGACGGGACCCGAAGTTGCGGTTCAATGCGAAAGCGAGGCTTTCCGGATCGTCGAAGCGATACGCGCAGCCGGTGAGCAACACTGGGAATTGGTCGATTTCATAAACGTCGGGTTGGACGAGTACAACGACCCTTGTCTAATTGCCGTGTTCAAGCGCCCCGGAAAGTAGTCCCGTGTCCTGGTTCACAACTTCGCCGATAATGCGTTTTCAAATTCGCAGCTCCAGTTCCGATGCGCCCATCGCCCGCCGTATACCCGGATTACCGCAACTCGTACTTCTTGAGGAGATTGTACAAAGTGACGCGGGATACTCCCAAGGTCTGTGCAGCGAGAGAAACGTTGGAATTGACCTGTTCCATGGTTTGCACCAGCGCTTCCCGCTCGGCTTCTTCCTTGGCTTCTCTCAAAGTTGTATGACCCAGCTGGTCGTTGCTGTGCGCTCTGACATATGCCGGGGCCAGCTTTAAATCCTGCGGTTGAATCAACTGTTTGTCGCAAAGCAGCGCGGCGCTTTTTATGCGATTGATCAGTTCCCGGACGTTCCCCGGCCAATCGTGCAGCAGCATGGCTTCAACGGCCCTTCTCGAAAAACCCTTGGCTTTTGATTTCCCTTCCAGCTTCAGTTTTCGGAGATAGTAGTTGGCCAGTATCTCAATATCACTCCGGCGTTCGCACAAAGGAGGTATTTCGATGTGAACCACGGTCAGTCGATATAATAGATCCTCTCGGAACTGCCCGTTCGCCACCGCTTCCGGAAGTTTACGGTTGGTTGCCGCTATCACACGCACGTCTGTCGGAATGCTGCTGGACCCACCGACGCGGCGGACCAGTTTTTCTTCCAGGACACGCAGCAGGTTTGCCTGAGCTTCCATGGGAAGCTCACCGATCTCATCAAGAAAAATAGTCCCGCCGTCGGCAGTTTCGAAATACCCCTGCCGACTCTTATCTGCACTGGTGAAGGAACCTTTCTCGTGACCGAACAACTCCGACTGTATCAGGCCGGGCACCACGCCCCCGCAATTCAATACCACGAGAGGGCGGTCCGCTCGATCAGACTTGTGATGGAGCGCTTTCGCAACGAGCTCCTTGCCCGTGCCGCTTTTACCGGTAATCAATACGGGGAAATCGGTTGGCGCCGCCTTGTCGATTGTGGAATAGATGCTGCGCATCCCCTCGCTGACGCCGACTATGTGCTGGTAGTGCGGGCTTTCGTCGTCGCCAGAATAGGAGATGTAGTCAGTGCCTGCAGTACGCAGCTTCGCCATTCCATCGGCGTGGCCCAACGTAACCAGTAAGCGATCAACGTCAATAGGCAAGGTGTGGTAGTCAAAAAACAGGCTGGATATAATGTGCTTGATCCGGCAATTCTCCAGATCAGTGCTCTCCACTACGGCGATCCACTCCAGCTCGCTGTGACTCGAGACCAACTCCGCGACCGCCTTGGCGTTGCTCGCATCGAGGCCGATCACGGCAACACGAACCCGTCCATTCTCCCTGAGCACCCTCGGCACCGAGCCAGTCCCGGAAACCGGCACCAATTCCCAGTCGGCGCCGGCCAGCTGCGGGAGATAGTCGCGTAGCATCGCACTGTCTCCGACACACATGAGGCGCTTCGCCACGGTATCACGCGACCGCTCCTTCTCGCACGGCACACCTTCCTGCGGACCTCTCGGTCGATGGATATCCATACCCCACCCCCTCCGGGTACTTGGTAAAACCGACTTATTCTATCTAAGTGGGAAAGTTTCCCATCTTCTACTATAGAGCACAGTGTCGAACGTGTCCAGTGACAACTACCGGTAAAATTCGCTGCAGGCGCTGCATTCGAGCCCCAGACTCGATGCCAGCTCGCGGCCGCCCCGCAAGGACTG
>JBEPXV010000099.1:0-6834 GCA_041641695.1 Gammaproteobacteria bacterium
GCCCACTATGAGCGATACCGAACAGAACTGCGCGCCCGTCCCGGAGAGAATAATGCCGGACACTGAGTCTCCGACCTCCTCCTCCGAGCCGAACGCCTCTCCCCTCTATTGGTGTTCGCTCTTCGGAGATTCGGGTCAGATTGGAACCGTTGGCATGGTAACCCATGCCAACGGTTTTTTATTGCCCGGGCTCAGGTGACGGCGCCGGCCGCCGCGGTCAGGCCACCAGGTCGTCGAAGAAGGCCTTGATCTTATCCGTCCAGGAGTTCTCGCGCGGGCGGTGATGGGTATCGCTGTCCTCCAGAGAGGCCTCGAAGTCGCGCAGCAGGTCCTTCTGTTTCCGGGTGAGATTGACCGGCGTCTCCACGCTGATCCGGCAGAACAGATCGCCCACCTGGCCGTTGCGTACGTTGCGCACGCCCTTGCCGCGCAGCCGGAATGTCTTCTCGCTCTGGGTTTCCGGCGGCACCTTGAACCGCACCTTGCCGTCCAGGGTGGGAATCTCGATCTCGCCCCCCAGCGCCGCGGTGACGAAGCTCACGGGCATCTCGCATATCAGATCGTTGCCGTCTCGCTTGAATATCTTGTGGGGCTTGAGGTGGATCTCGACGAACAGGTCGCCCGGCACGCCGCCGCGGCCGCCGGACTCGCCCTCGCCCGCCAGCCGGATCTGGTCGCCGTCGTCGACACCCGCGGGGACCTTCACCGACAGCGTCCGGTTCTCCTTCACGAGTCCCGCGCCGTTGCAGTCGCCGCAGGGTTTCTCTATCACGGACCCGGCACCGTGGCACTTCGGGCAGGTCTGCTGGATCGAGAAGAAGCCCTGCTGCATGCGCACCTGGCCGGCGCCCCGGCAGGTGCCGCAGGTGGCGCGCGACGAGCCGGGGGCGGCGCCGCTGCCATCGCAGGTATCACAGTTGACGGTGGTGGGCACCCGGATGCTGACCTCGGTGCCGCGCACCGCATCCTCCAGGCTCAGCTCCAGGTTATACTTGAGATCGGCGCCGCGCCGGCGGCCGCCCCGGCGCCCGCCGGCGGCCCCGAAGATATCCCCGAAAATGTCCCCGAAGATGTCGCCGAAACCTCCGGCTCCGCCGTGAAAGCCGCCACCCGCGGAGGGATCCACGCCGGCGTGTCCGAACTGGTCGTAGGCCGCGCGTTTCTGGGGGTCGGAGAGAATGTCGTAGGCTTCCTTGGCTTCGCGGAAGCGATGGATGGTGTCTTCATCGTCCGGGTTCCTGTCCGGATGGTACTTCATCGCCAGCCGTCGGTACGCCTTCTTGATCTCGGCCTCCGACGCGTCGCGGCTTACCCCAAGCGTTTCGTAATAGTCTTTTTCGGACATGCCTTGTTATTCGCCCGTTTCAGTTGCCATGTACGAACGTAAACGCACGGACGGCCTGGCCGCCCGTGCGTACGTGGTTACTGCGGATAACAGCTGTTACTTCTTACTGTCGTCGTCCTTCACCTCTTCGAATTCCGCGTCGACGACGTCATCGTCGCTGCGACCCTGGCCACCCTGGTCACCCTGACCAGCATCCTGGGCCTGCTCGGCGCCGGCGGCGTCGGAGCTCTGCTGATACATCTGCTCCGCGAGCTTGTGGCTGGCGGTGCCGAGCGCCTCGGTCTTCTGCTTGATGGCATCGGCGTCGTCGCCCTTCATGGCCTCTTCCAGCTCGTTGATGGCCGATTCGATATTGTCCTTGTCTCCGGAATCGAGCTTGTCGCCCAGGTCCTCCATGGACTTGCGCACGCTGTGCACCATCGCCTCGCCCTGGTTGCGGGCCTCCACCAGCTCGCGCGCCTTCTTGTCCTCTTCGGCGTGGCGCTCGGCGTCCTGCACCATCTGCTCGATCTCCTCGTCGCTGAGGCCGGAGCTGGACTTGATGACAATCTTGTTTTCCTTGCCGGTGGCCTTGTCCTTGGCGGACACGTGCATGATGCCGTTGGAGTCGATGTCGAACGTGACCTCGATCTGCGGCACGCCGCGGGGCGCCGGCGGAATATCCGCCAGGTCGAACCGGCCCAGGGACTTGTTGTCCTTGGCCATCTCGCGCTCGCCCTGCAGCACGTGCACGGTCACCGCGGTCTGGTTGTCATCGGCGGTCGAGAACACCTGCGACGCCTTGGTCGGTATCGTGGTGTTTTTCTCGATCAGCTTGGTCATCACGCCGCCCAGGGTCTCGATACCCAGGCTCAGCGGGGTGACGTCGAGCAGCAGCACGTCCTTGACGTTGCCGCCCAGGACACCGCCCTGAATGGCCGCACCCACGGCAACCGCCTCGTCGGGATTGACATCCTTGCGCGGGTCCTTGCCGAAAAAGTCTTTGACGGCCTCCTGTACCTTGGGCATGCGGGTCTGGCCGCCGACCAGAATCACCTCGTCGACTTCACTGGCGGACAGCCCGGCATCCTTGAGCGCCGTGCGGCACGGCTCGATGGCGCGCTTGATCAGGTCTTCGGTCAGCGCCTCGAGCTTGGCCCGCGACAGCTTCAGGCTGAGGTGCTTGGGGCCGGCCTGGTCGGCCGTGATGTACGGCAGATTGATCTCGGTCTGGCTGCTGGATGACAGCTCGATCTTGGCCTTTTCGGCGGCCTCCTTGAGCCGCTGCATCGCCAGCGGGTCGCCGCGCAGGTCCATGCCCTGGTCCTTCTTGAACTCGTCGGCGAGATAGTCGATCACGCGCCGGTCGAAGTCCTCGCCGCCCAGAAAGGTATCGCCGTTGGTGGACAGGACCTCGAACTGGTGCTCGCCCTCGACCTCGGCGATCTCGATGATCGAGATGTCGAAGGTGCCGCCTCCCAGGTCGTACACCGCCACCTTGCGGTCGCCTTTCTTCTGGTCCAGGCCATAGGCCAGGGCCGCGGCCGTCGGCTCGTTGATGATGCGCTTGACCTCGAGCCCGGCGATCTTGCCGGCGTCCTTGGTGGCCTGGCGCTGGGAGTCATTGAAGTAGGCGGGCACGGTGATCACCGCTTCGGTCACTGTCTCGCCCAGGTAATCCTCGACGGTCTGCTTCATTTTCTGCAGCACGCGCGCGGATATCTCGGGCGGCGCCATGTCCTTGCCCTTGACGCGCACCCAGGCGTCGCCGTTCTGCGCCTTGACGATTTCATAGGGCATCAGCTCGATGTCCCGCTGCACAACGTCCTCGTCGAACTTGCGCCCGATCAGGCGCTTGGCCGCGAATATGGTGTTGTGCGGGTTGGTTACTGACTGCCGCTTGGCGGACGCCCCGACCAGAATCTCCCCGTCGTCGGTGAATGCCACCACCGACGGTGTCGTTCGATCACCCTCGCTGTTCTCGATCACCCGCGTCTTGTCGCCGTCCATAACGGCCACGCAGGAGTTGGTGGTACCCAGGTCAATGCCTATAATCTTTCCCATTGTTTCACCCCAGTTGCTTTAAATAAAAATTCGTTGACTGATCACTGTATGGGTTCGTAAACCCGCGGATTCAAGCCGTGTCGCCTTCCGCCTGCGTCTCACCCGCCGGCTTCTTCGCGACCACCACCATGGCCGGCCGCAGCAGGCGGTCATGGATCGTATAGCCCTTCTGCAGGACACTCACGATGTGATTGGGCGGCACGTTGTCGGATTCCTGCGTGGTCATCGCCTGGTGCCGCTCCGGGTCCAGCTTGTCGCCCTTCTGCGGGTCGACCACCTCAACGGCAAACTTGGAAAGCGCGTTGTCGAGCTGCTTGAGCGTCAGCTCCAGCCCCTCCTTCATCTTGGCCACCGCGCCGGCATCGTCCTCGCTGATTTCCAGCGAGCGCGCAATCTCCAGGCTGTCGCGCACCGCGAGCAGCTCCGAGGCGAAGCCCTCGATCGAGTATTTGCGCGCATTGGCGATATCGTTGTCGGCCCGGCGGCGGATGTTGTCGGCTTCGGCGGCGGCCCTGAGATAGCGGTCCTTCTGCTCGGCGAGCTCCGCCTGCACCGCTTCGAGCTGCGCGGCCAGCGACTCCTGATCCCGGCCGTTCGACCCCGGCGATGCCTCCCCCGTTTCCCCGGCTTCCCCGGGCGTCGTCCCGCTCGCGGTGCCGGCGGCCGTTTCGTCCGCCTCGCCCGTTTCACCCGGCTCCGCGTTCGGACCACTCGCCTCATCGAGTGGCTGCTCGGACTGGGTCCGTTTCTGCTCTTCAGACATAGTTTCCCCGATGTTTCTCCGGTTTTTCACGCCAGTGTCGGACATGGGGGTCGGGGCCGGACAGTTCAAGCGGCGGAGGGAAAATCCGGGGGTTGGAGGTCAGGGTTCAGGAAGACAACCTACTAACCCCTGACCGCTAACTCCCGGCCCCTCAGTTAGACGCCGTGGTGCTCTTGTCGTGCGACAGGGCGCCGCTCAGCAGCTTGGCCGTCACGTCGACCACCGGAATGACGGCGCCGTAGCGCATCCTGGTCGGGCCGATCACGCCCAGGGTCCCCACCACCTTGCCGTCGGCTTCGTAGGGCGCGGTGACCACACTGCAGTTGTTGAGCGCCTGGTAGCCGGATTCCTCGCCGATGAATATATTGATGCCGTTGACGCGCATGCTGCGGTCCAGCAGGTCCAGCAGATCGTTCTTGGTCTTGAAGGCATCGAACAGCTGCTGAAGGGTGTCGATCTCGCACAGGTCCGGCACGTTCAGCAGCTTCTCCTCGCCGCTGAGCAGCATCTCCTCGTCCTCGGCGTTCTCGTTGTCCAGCAGCTTGCTGGCCATCGAGTAGGCCGTGCGGGTGACGCGCTGGATCTCCGTGGTGTCCGCCTGCACCTCTTCCAGGAGTTTGCGGCGGACATCCCCCAGGGCGTAGCCCCGGTAAGTATGGTTGAAATAATTCGCCGCCTCGACCAGCTCGCTGGACGAATAGTCCCGGTCCACCGGGATCACGCGATTCTGCACGCGGCCGTCTTCCGTGACCAGGATCGCCAGGATGCGGCTCTCGGACAGCTGGATGAACTCCACCTGCTTGAGGCAGGCATCGTGCTGGTTGGCGATCAGCACCACCCCCGCGAAGCTCGTGACATTGGCCAGCACTTCCGACACCCGCGACAACAGAAGCTGGGGATCACGCTCCGCGCCGAGCTGCTCCTGCAACGTCTCGACGGAGCCGGTGTCCAGCGGCCTGACCTTCAGCAGGGTGTCGATGAAGAACCGGTAGCCCTGCTGGGTCGGGATCCGGCCGGACGAGGTATGGGGCGCGCGGATCAGCCCCAGGTCTTCCAGGTCCGCCATGACGTTGCGCACGGTCGCGGGGCTGATGTTCAGGTTGGTGTGCTTGGCGAGGGTGCGGGAGCCCACGGGCTGCCCGTCGCTGACGTGCAGCTCCACCAGCGTCTTGAGAAGCTGTTCCGCGCGTTCGTTGAGCTTGATCACCGGCACTTCAGCATTTCGGATTACGGGATACTCGTGCTCCCCGGGTACATTTCGACGCCTGACGTCTTGCCTGCATTGTCGGAGTGAAACTCTCCCGCAGCGAGTATAGCGTCGCCCGGGCTTCGGGGTGGCGGATTTCGCAAAGAGCCGTATTCGCTGATACGTATCCGAATATGGCGCCGTTCCCGGCGGATTTAAAGCCCCGGACAGTCCCCGCATCGCACAGCCCCGACGGTGACAGATGCTCCCACATACCGGGAAATATACCTCAAAGGCGACCGTGTTCGGCAAATCAGGTTAGAATCCGGGCGGAATCCCGGGCAGTCAGCGACCTTTTCAAAACAGCACCGACGGGCAGGAACGACGAGCGAGTGGCCTCCATATTCAACACCATCGGACTTTTCGGCAAGCACAAGGACGCCAGCGTCAACGACGCCATCGCGGGCCTGGCCGAATACCTGAAGTACCGCGGCATCCAGGTGGTGATCGGCGAATCGACCGTCGACGAGCCTGCCGCGGGCGAGTCCGGCGAGGTGCTGCGGCAGTCGGAGCGCGAGCGCCTGGACCTCGCTATTGTCATAGGCGGCGACGGGACCATGCTGCGCGTCGCACGTTCACTGGCGCCCTGCGAAACGCCGCTGGTAGGGGTCAACATGGGCCGCCTGGGATTCCTGACGGATATTCCTCTCACCGAGATGTACGAGGACGTCGGCCGCATCCTCGACGGCGAGTACAAGACCGAGCCGCGCCTGTTGCTGGAAGTGGAAGTGTGGAAGCGCGACAAACTCGTCAAGCGCAACACGGCGCTGAATGACATGGTGATCGGCAAGGGCGAGTTCGAACGCCTGATCGAGCTGCAGATCTACGTCGACGGCGAGTTCGTGACCGGTATCCGCTGCGACGGCATCATCACCGCGACACCGACCGGCTCCACGGCCTACGCCCTGTCCGCCGGAGGGCCGATCATGCATCCCCAGCTCGCCGCCCTGCTGCTGGCGCCGGTGTGCCCGCACACCCTGAGCATGCGGCCGATCGCTCTGAAGGACTCGAGCGTCGTGGATTTCGTGCTGGCCGACGAGTGCGCCGACCGCGCCCACCTGTCCTTCGACGGGCGCATCGACTATCACTTCACCGGCGACGAGAAGGTGCGCGTCAGGCGCTCCGACAGCACGGTCAAGCTGGTGCGCACCCTGGAGAACAACCATTACGCGGCGCTGCGCTCCAAGCTGGGCTGGGGAGACTCGATCTGAGCCATGGCCTTGACCTCCCTGTACGTCCGTGATTTCGCCATCGTTCGAAAGAACGCCCTGGAGCTCGACGACGGCCTGACCGTGGTTACCGGCGAGACCGGCGCCGGCAAGTCCATCATGATCGACGCCCTGGACCTGGTCCTCGGGGCGCGCGCGGACAGCAACGTCATCCGCCACGGCGCCGACAGCGCCGAGGTCCTGGCGGGCTTCGAGCTGCGGCCGGGGG
>JBEPXV010000100.1:0-6811 GCA_041641695.1 Gammaproteobacteria bacterium
GAGTACGAGAAGTACGGGCGCAACCGTATCTCGGAGGGCAAGCTGCCGTTGTGCGCCGAGATGTGCGCCACCAAGGCGCTGATTGCGGGTGACGGTGACGTTATCGCCGACATCTACCGGGAGCGGGTATTGCGACGCGGAGGCAGGCCGCAGACCTGGGGCTGGTCAACGGCCTACGGATCTTCCGTCTGACGACCAATAAATCCGGGCGCGCCCGACCAATGGGCGGGCGCGCCCCGCGCTCCGTTCAATACCACGGGCGCGCCAACCATGGGAGCATGTGCATGAAGACCGCGATGATAATGCTCGCAGTCCTGGGGGGTACGGCGCTGCTTGCCGGCTGCTATGACTCCGCTGAAGTTACCGTTCACGAACCCGGGGAGTACAAGGGAACTCCCGATCCGCTGCTCGAAGACGATGCAGAGTCGCGCGCCTCGACGCTGGAGGAGCGCTTCAATACGGTTCAAACAGACCGCTGATCTGGGGGCGCCTGGTGGAAGCAACAAGAAAAACCTACGGCAAAATCCTCGTGCTGGCCGGCCTGACGCTGTTTCTTGCGGCGTGCGGCAGCAAGGATCTGTCGGAAGAAAAGTCAAGAACAAGCGATGAAATGAAGCAACTCGAGCAACGGACGCTGACGGTTCAAACCGATCGTTAGATGTTTGACAGAATGAACAGAGAGGAGATCCGATGGCTGTAGCAGAAAAAAACAAGTCAAGCCATGCGCGCATTATGCTGTGGAGCATGGCGATTATCCTTGTCGCTTCGATGGTTTTGCCGTTGAGCGGGTATGTATACGTTGGGCTTGTTTCCGATACGCAGGCGCAAAGCGCGGAATCCGAAACCAATCCGCGCGCCGACTACTGGCGGGCGGTACGTGAAGGCAACGAGGGCTACGTGGCGTCCCAGGGCGCGTATACCACCAATGTTCTGGTCCAGAACGGCGGCCAGAACTGGCGGCAGGTTCGCAACGGGCCTGTCGCCTCCTACGGTGCCGGTCTCCTGATCGCCGTAATAGTTATTCTCGCGGTCTTCTTCGCCATTCGGGGACCCATGCGGCTGCAAGGAGAGCGCTCGGGGAAAACCGTTTTCAGGTGGACGGCATTCGAGCGGGGGCTGCACTGGTTCGTGGCGATCCTGTTCATCATCCTCGCCATTACCGGGTTGAGCATGCTGTTCGGCCGTGCCGTGCTCATCCCCTTGCTGGGCCTGGAAGGGTTCTCTGTATGGGCGAGTGTCTCCATCACCCTGCATAACTGGCTGGGGCCCCTGTTCATCGTGGGCGTGGCGGCCATGATCCTGGTCTGGTTTACGAACAATCTGCCCAAGAGCTATGACTGGGAGTGGTTCAAGCAGGGCGGAGGCATCATAAAAGGGAAGCATCCGCCGGCCGGCAAAGCCAACGCCGGCGAGAAGCTGTTCGTTTTCTGGGCGGGCCTCGTGGTCTGCGGAATCATCGTCAGCGCCACGGGGGTAGTGCTGGACTTCCCTATCTGGGGGCAAACCCGTGGAGACATGCAACTGGCTCAGGTTCTGCATGCATCCTTCGCCATAGTCTGGACCGGCATCATTCTGGGACACATTTACCTGGGAAGTGTCGGCACGGAAGGGGCGTTCGAGGGTATGGTCAGCGGCCGTGTGAGCGTGGAGTTTGCCGAGCAGCACCACGACAAGTGGTATGAGGAGGTCAAGCACCAGGCCGAGGACACCAGCAGTGCCGGGGAAGGGGCGGTCGCCGGGGAAACCCGGGCAACAAGCAGTTAAGGTGTTTGCGCCGCGGCCCGCCGCGGCGGCGCGTCCGGTTCTTCCGTTCGAGCCGGCAGGCCTTTCATGGCCTGCCGGCTTTTGATTTTTCCAGAGTCGAGCATGATGGATTCTTTTCCGGATTCGATAAAGCGCTCCATGAGATCGACCGGCTCCGCCGCCACCTGCGTACCCGTCCGGATGGGTGGGTCGGGCGACTGGGAAGCCGTGCTGTTCGTGCATGTAGCGGGTCCGGAGTGCAAGGAGGACAGGCGGCTGCTCAAGAGCGCCCGCGAGCCCACCCCGGTCGAGCTTGCGGCCACCCTGATGGCCCACGAGACCGCGGCGATCGTGTCAATCGAGCTGAACATCGCCACTGTTCCGGACGATCCCCTGAAGTACGAGATCCTGCTGGTGCCGGGACGCGAGGAGACCCATTACCAGGCCATTAAGCTGCTGGCGGGGCAACAGCGGATATGCTGGTTCTTTGGCGACAATGATTACCGGGTCATCCAGGCCCAGGAACAGGAAATCGAGTCGAGCCAGCATGAATTGTTCGAGGCCATGGCCCGCGATGCCTTCGCCCACGATTCACTGCTCAGGATCTCGAGCCGCTACGACAGCGACAAAGCTCTGTCCGAGGTCGTATCCCACTATTCACCCCGCCAGAACGCCGGCGCGGGTGGTGTCACCCACTGACGGGAACGCTGTGTACAAGCGCATTGTGACGCTCGGAATGCTCTGGGCTTTCTGCATCGCTGCATTCGGCGGACCGTTGGCCGAGGCGAACAAGCAAGCCGACAGGATCCACAGCAACGGCAAGACCGCGCTGATGGCAGCGGCGAAGCAGGGCGATAATAAACGGATCAGGGAGCTGCTTCGCCAGGGCGCCGATGTCAACAGAACCAACTATAACGGCGGTTCCCCCATAATGTACGCTGCGTTGAGTGGACGACCCGAAACGGTGTCGCTACTGCTGCAGCACGATGCCCGGGTCAATGCGGTTGCGGCGAATGGCTGGACGGCCCTGATGATCGCATCGGTCAAGGGGTTTACCGGTGTTGCACGCCTGTTGCTGGAGCACGGCGCGGAACCGAATCACGCGGATGTCTATTCGTGGACACCGCTGATGCGCGCCGTACACGAGCAGCGGTCGCAGATCGTCCGCCTGCTGGTGCAGGACGAGCGGACAAGAATCAATCAACGCGGGGAAAACGGCGTAACGGCCCTCCATCTGGCCGTTCTCAATGGTAATCCGGATACCGTGGAGATGCTGTTGTCACACGGGGCGGACCCGGCGATAAAGGACAACTCGGACCGCACGGCCCTGGATTTCGCGAGGCAGAACAATCACCCGGGCGTGCTCCGCCTCATGAACACCGGGCGAACCGAGTAGCCTGCAGATCGGGGACTACTCCGGCGCTCAACAAAGCACCTGTGATTTGCTGAATTCGTTCAGGTGCCGGACCACGGTCGCGCTTCTGACCGCGGCGTCGACGTCGGTTACTCCGTACTCGAGCTGCAACCGGTTGGTGAAGCGGGCGAAAAACTCGTCATACAGCTCGCCGCCGTAAGTGCCCGTCGCGTAAAGGGAATCGTCGCCGGAGTCGTACTCCAGACCGATCGCGGTCAAGGGCTGACTCGCCGGCCCTCCCAGCACCCGCGCACCGTCGCGTGCGTCGTAGACGCTTCGCTCGGAGCAGCAGTAGATCAGGTCGCTGCCTTCTGCGGTCTTGTCGTTGCTGTTGGTGTACGTGATGGTTTCCGGCCGGTAGTTGATGAAGCTCACCGACTTCGCGGGGTGAGTGAGCTTGTGAGCGCAAATCGCGGAAAATGCCACGATGGAGCCTTCGGGACCGGTTCCACCCGGCCACTGATACTGCTCCCCGGCTTCCGTTTCCAGCGGCTTTCCGGACCTCACCGTCCCGCCGAGGTTGATCAGGAAGCACGGGGTCGCCACGAACGGGTAGTGGAACAGGTACGTCTCGCCGGGCTCGAGATCCTGCACCCTGAAGGGCGTGCTGTGCTCGTCCACCAGGTGCGCCCGGTTGTACGTATTCGTCGCGGCGAGCTTTCCGGAGCGGGCGCGGCTGTGCAGCCCCAGCGCCATGAGCCCGACGCAGGACCGGACGAAGCCTCTTCGATCAAATCGGGGGGGTTGATTGCGGCTGTTCATGGTACGGGACGTCTCTACCTGTCGACATGAAACGCCGGGCGGTGGAAGTCGCCCAGACTGATTGAAATTATCCCCTGTGCGGTCTTGAGATTCAAACCGCCGTCGTCTTCCAGCGAATCGAAGGTGCCGCGTATGGTCCGCCCGTCGACCTCGATGCTTCGCTCATCGTCCTGCCAGTTCCCGCGCCACAGCCAGGCTTTGCATACCGGCGCCAGACCCTGATCCGCCCAGCGGTTGAGCCAGGCCAGGAACTCCCGGGAGAGGGCTTCCAGGACCTCTATACGGTCGTAGACCTCGAAGCCCTCGCCGCGGAGACTTGAAGCGTTCAAACCCAAAGTAGTGGGGTGACTGGAGGTGTTGATATCGACGGACAGCACCATCCAGTTGACTCCGCCGGTGCCGTCCAGCTCGCCTCCGAGATGGGTCACGGCGACTTTGCCGCGGTTCAGATACACGTCCCCCGGCCAGCCCAGACGCAGCTCTTCCATGGGCTCGCCCACCAACGTAATGGCCTGGCAGGTGCAGACTCCGGCAAGCAGGCTGATCTGACAGCAGACATCGAAGGAGTCCTCGGGACGCAGAATGATGGCGCAATGCAGGTTGTTGTCCCCGGAGATCCAGTACTTGTCACCCCGGCCGGGTCCTTCCGTCTGCTTTTTCACCCAGATCAGTGTGCCTTCGTCGGCTCCCTGCGAGGCCAGCCGCTCCGCGCAGGCCCGGGCGCTGTCGGCCTCGTCGACCACCACCAGCTCGTACAGGCCGGGCAGGTCCGGGTGGGTCTTGTTCATCGCGCGCTCCGGGCTGTTGGCACTTTGGAGGGTCCTGGTTCTCGCGGCAGCTCTGCCGCGCGTAACACTAATCTATCGCAAAAGCACACATGCCGGGAAATCCGGTGTTCCATGATTCGCAATTGCCTGCGGCGCGCGAGGCGCACTCCATGCCGGGGCACGGGAAGACTGCAGACCGGCGTCTCTGCGCCTCGCGTGGCCACCGGAAAGCGGCGCGGCCGCAGCCCCGGGCAAATGATATACAATGAAATCATCCTCGCTCTCCGGCCGCACAAGCCGCGACGGTGCGCTTTTGAATCCATGCAACAACCAGGAGGACAGGATGGCTGAATTGCTGTTGGTCAGGTCCGGCAATGCGGGAGACCCGGTTACCCAGCGTTTCGCGATGGGCCTCGACGGCCTGCAACGCCTGATTGGCCCGCGCAAGCTTCACTATCTGGGTGTCGAGCTGCCGCCCATTGGCGAAACCAGCCGGGTATCCGAGTTCGCCGACCCGGACCACGTGGTTGTGAATGTAGCCGAATCCGAGACAGCGGACTTCAGCGTAGCGGACCGGGGATTCTATGTCGTTGAGGGGCTGTCGCCGGCCGACATCTCCGAGGCCGGCGCCTGAAGCCATGTCCCGATCCCTTATACGAGAGGCGGAGAGGACCCTGGAGTCCCTGCGTGAGCAGGGCCTGTACAAGCAGGAGCGGGTATTGCTGTCGCCGCAGTCGTCCCTGGTCCGGATCGCCGACAGCGGCGAGGCGCTCAATCTGTGCGCCAACAATTATCTCGGTCTCGCCGATCATCCGGCTCTCATCGAAGCTGCCGGACAGGCACTGCAGACCCATGGGCTGGGCATGGCTTCGGTGCGGTTCATCTGCGGCACCCAGGATCTGCACACGCGGCTCGAGCAGCGTGTCAGTCGGTTTCTGGGGATGGAGGACGCAATTATGTTCTCGTCCTGCTTCGACGCCAACGGGGGTGTCTTCGAGTCGCTGCTGGGGCCGGAAGACGCGGTGATCTCCGACGCTCTGAACCACGCGTCGATCATCGACGGCATCCGGTTGTGCAAGGCCAGACGCTTTCGCTACGCCAACAACGACATGCGGGAGCTCGAGATCCGCCTGCGGGAGGCCGCCGACGCCCGCCACCGGCTGGTGGTAACCGACGGGGTTTTCTCCATGGATGGCATCGCCGCGAATCTGCCGGAGATCTGCGACCTCGCCGAGCGCCACGATGCCCTGGTAATGGTCGACGACAGCCACGCCACGGGCGTGCTGGGCGAGAGAGGCGCCGGCACGCCGACATATTGCGGGGTTGCGGACCGCGTGCATCTCCTCAGCAGCACCTTCGGCAAGGCCCTGGGCGGCGCCAGCGGCGGTTTTGTCGCCGGCCCCGGCCCGCTGGTGGCACTGCTGCGCCAGAAGGCCCGTCCCTATCTGTTCTCCAATTCCGTGGCGCCGCCGGTGGTGGCCGCGACCCTGAAGGCTCTGGAGCTGGTCGAGCACGACGACGCTCTGCGCGAGCGGCTGCATGACAACGCGCGCTTGTTCCGCGCCCGGCTGTCCGCGGCGGGATTCGATCTCGTGCCCGGGGAGCATCCGATCATCCCGGTCATGATCGGAGATGCCCGCCGGGCCCAGGCATTCGCCTCGGCGCTGATGGGCCAGGGAATCTATGTAACGGCGTTTTGCTACCCGGTGGTTCCCGAGGGACAGGCCCGGGTTCGCACCCAGATGAGCGCCGCGCACAGCTTCGAACAGCTCGAACGGGCTGCGGAAGTGTTCGAACGGACGGGCCGCGATACCGGCGTGCTTGGATGACTTACCATGCGCCGCCGCGGCCGCGCCGACGGGAGCGGTACCGGAGATTCAGGCAGGTCGGCGCCGCGCTAAAATCCGTCGTGAAGGGTCAACGCAACGCCGGGGGAGGGCCTATCATGGCCGGGTTATTCACCCCGGGGGCGAACGCGCCGCCCCGGGCATGCGAGCAGCCGCCGCACGGCGGGCAACACGAGGCACCAGGCGAGCAGAATGAGCGATCCGACTTCAGACGCGCCGCGGCGATCCAGGCGGCGCAGGAAGGCCCGCTCGTCGGCGGACGACGCGCCGGCGGTTGA